>NC_012806.1:453742-753742 GCF_000026765.1 Mesomycoplasma conjunctivae
TTTTTTACAGAACTAAAAAATGTTAGATTAAAGGGCGCCCATTTAAAGCGTCTTTTTTTCATATTAAAGGATAAATTAGTGTCAAATATTCAAATTGCCAAAGAAGAATTTAACCAAAGATTAAAAGATAATATTATTAAACTAGATAATGATTTTTTCCAATCAACTAATTTTAGGTCTAAAGGTTTTTATATAATAAAACTAAAGTTGAGTACTGGGATGATAAAAGTTAAAGTGCGCAGATATATAGATGAAAACAACAAAACTTTTCGACCTTTTAACAAATTTATTGACAAAGGTAAAAAAGGTCAAACAATTACTAGTGAACTCAAAGATGAGGTTATTAAAATGGTAATTGCTAAAATTTCTTATAAGGAAATAGCAAAACAACTTGGTATTTCAATGGGAAGTATTACCAATATTGTTAATGAGGCCAACTTTGTTTCTTATGATTTAGAAGATCCCCAAGGGTATAGTACCTACATAGAAGCTGATGATGCTTATGTTTATTTTTCAGGTAAAAATAGAGGTAAATATCGACTACGTATGGCAGTAGTGCACTCGGGCAAACGTGAGGGTAAAATTCAAGATAAAACTTTAATTTTAGGTATTACTAATAAGACAGGACAAAACAATAATCAAGTTGACGCAAAACATATTGAAGAGATCAGAAACACTTTAAAGTTATATAAATCAACTAATACGTTCTTAATAAGTGATGGTGCCCCTTCATTAATTAATATTGCCAAAGAACTAAATATTAACCATTATTTAGACACCTACCACTTATTAAGCAAGCTTAATCAAGAAATTAGACCAAAAAGTAAGTGGTTAAAAGAGTATAAAAAAATGTTCAATTCTAATTTTAAGCAGGATATAAGAAAATTGATTATTAAAGGTGAGGTCGATGAAGCTTGCTCACTAATAATGAAAGTAATAAAAGAGCAAGATATCTATTTAATCAGCTTTGAGGAAGTTAAAGGATTGATAAGAATTAAAAACTTTTTCAAAAAACATTTTGAATCTATCAAAAATATAAACAATGATAGTTATATAGGTTCAAGAACCGAAAACTTTGTAGCCAACTATGTTAAATTTCCAATCAGCAAAAAACGAGCCCTATATAGTTTAAAATCTTATATTAGTTTACTAAAAGATAGAGCACAAAAAATGATGATTAGCTTAAAGCTAATATTAGACGTTTGTTAAAAAGTAGTTTTACCAAACATTAATTTAAAGATTATTTCGGATAGTAAAAATAAATTTTTACTATATCTTTTATTATTGCCAAGTAAAAAAAATATATTTTTTTCTAAAGTGCAAATTCTTTTGTGTTAAAATAATTTATAGATTTAAGAAATTAAAAGGTTTTATACCCCCCACCCCATAATTTTGAACGGACTCCAAATTTATACCAAAAATGTTTTTTTTTTTTTTTTCATAATATAATTATCTTGCTAAAAGTTTTTTAACTTTTAATATTCTAATGAAAGGCAATCAAACTGATTTTTCTGTGAAAAAATATAATAGAAAATTCGTTGTTGGTACAAGCACAGCTGCAATAAGTATTTCTACTTTCGCTTTAGTAGTTGGTTTATCAACATTGGCTAAATATGAGGGCGAAGACCCACAAAAAGAAGTAAAAGTAGTTGCTTCAGAAGTCGCAAATGTTACTTTTGATTCAAATAGTTTTTCAATTGATTCTAATTATGACAATTTAAAAGCTAAATTATTCGATCAATCAAACAAATTAAAAGAAGGTGTTAATTTAAACGAACTAATTAAGTTTTACTCTAAATCACAAAATGAAGAATTAAGTCTAATCAATTATGACACAAATGATTTAAGCAAACCTCATTTTGTAATTAAAGATTTATCCGCAAATGATAGTGAGAAAAACTTTGAACTAAAATACACTGTTGAGCAAAAATTAGACAATGGAAAGACAGCAAGCTCTGATATTTATAAAAAAACAATTTCTGTTGCTGATTTTTCACAAATATATTTTAATGATTTTTCAGCAAAAGTTTTTACTAGTTTATCAAGTTTAAATCCAAATGGCATTTCTCAATTTGACAAAACAAAAACAGGGAATAAGTTTCCAGCTCTGCTTCGGGCACAAGATTTTTATGTTGACATAAATGACAATAGCAAAGATGCTAGCCAAGCACTTGCACAAGTTAAAAAATATTTTACTAATTTTGATACTATTTTTTCTAGTTTGAAAGAGGATTCACTTAACAAACTAGGTGATGGAACAACCATTTATGATTTTGAGCTATATAAAAATCCAGCTACAAGTCAATATGTAGATTTGATTAATGGTGAGCCTACTATTTATGTAAAAATTCAATATAGTGATGCTGCTAAATCCAAATTAAGCAATATTGATACATCAAAATTTAAAATTGAAGCTATTAAATTAACTAAAAATCAAAACAATAATCAAGTTTATTTTGCTGCAGATCAAACATTTCAACAAATCAATTTGGCAAATTTGGTGAGCCAAAATTTTAAATCTGCTGAAACAACACAGAAAGCACAAACAGATGATATTGCGCAGTTATCAGCTTATGATTTTTTAAACAAAGTTAATATTATTGCATCAACTAAAGATTCTCAAAATCCTCTTAAAATCAAAGATTATTTAAATTCCTTGTTAGCAAAAAAACTAGCTTTTGATTATGGAGAAACACTTACTCCTTTTGTAAAAGCTGGTATGGAAATTAAAGGTCTAGATTACAGTTTTGATGGCAGTCAAGCAAAAGTTGTTGTCAAAGATGGCCAACATGTAGTTGAAATTCCAGCAACTATAAGTGCAACAGGAGAATTTTATGGTGATCAATTTAACAAAAATAAAATAGTAAAATCAAAACAAGTAACTTTTAATATCAGCGGCTTTAAAGCAGAAAAACTTCAAAAAACTGCCACAAAGGCAGAGCCAGTAATTGCTGATTTAACAAAACAGTATTACTATAATTTAGATCCACTTCCATTTTTTGCTTCTCAAGCAAATCTTTTACAAGAAAAAGAACTTTTTGGAATTTTTAAAGACTCACCAAACAAACGACTTACAGTTGAAGAATTTGATAAACTATTAAAAGAGAAAAATTATACTAAATTAAAAGATATAATCTCAGATCCAGTTCTTTATGCTTACAATTTCGATAACACTGATTATAAAGTAGGTGCTTGAACAGGGGATGTTGATTTTCCAAGTGCTCAAGATTTTCAAGATGATTTTACAGTCGATACAAGCTCATATGCTCGTCAATATGGAGTTGCATCACTAAATAGTGGTAAGTTTTTCCGCAACCCTTCTGCTGTTGCAGCATTTTATGCACATCTTGTAAAACAAGGTAAAAAAGCAGTTGTTAGCAAATTATTAGAAATTGTTAAAGCTTTAAAATTAGTAGATAAATTTGAAAAAATTGATTTATCCGATCCAAATAAAATTCTAGAAAATGCCAAAAAAATTAAGCTCACAAAAGATGGTATTTATGAAATATCTTTTAATAGTCAATACTTAAATATCTTGAATCAAGGTTATTTTTCAACACTATTTTTACCAAATAGTTTTAATTCAACAGACTTAGATTTTGCATCCAAAATTGATTTAAAAACTTTAGATAAAACTTTAACAGGCAAGGATATTCAAGGTAAATACTTTAATAAATTTGTTGACGATGATGGTGGCCTAACTGTTAGTGATAATAGTAAAAAAGATAAAAATAGGTTTAAATTAGTAACTCAAAAATCTACTATAGAGGTAGATAAACAAGGTAAAGAAATTTTTGGTGATATTGAAAGTACACAAGAAAATATTAAAATTTCTGAAAAATTTAAGAAGTTAGAAACCTTTGAAGATGTCATTTTAGCTTTTTACTACAAAGCACAACAATTGCAATATTTCCAAGCATTTGGCAAAATCGATAGTAAATTAAGCTCAGAAATTATTTTTGAAGAAGACCAAGACTTCAATTCTGAAGAATATTTAAAAGATAAACCAGAAATTAAAATATTAGATGATACAGGTAAAGAGCAAAAATCAAAAGCTAAAAAGCTTAATTACTACTATCGAATTGGTTACAAAAATGCTGACAATCTCATTGAAAAAGCAGAATTTACTACTCCAAAACAAAGTATAATTCTTCATTTAGTTGATGGACAAGCTAACCCAGATCAAGTAATTATTGATCAACTTGACCAGGCAATTATTAGTATTCCTAGCGAATTTAGAAATGTAACATTGTCTGAAGAAGATTATGATGGATTAGAGAAAAAATTAGATCCAAGTTTTGATAAGAACAAACCTCTAGATCCAAAAGACTTTGGAAAATATACCGATGTTGAAAAATTAAGTGCACTTGGAGCTCGTGGTAAAGATTTAATTGAATTTTTCAAAACTAAGTATCCACAATTTCAAGTTTTAGTTTTCCAATTGGTTGAACCTGATAGATTTAACTTTAATAAAAAATCATTAACTATTTTTCTAGCCGCTCCAAAACCTAAGCCAACTCCAGCACCTAGTCCAAGTACAAGTGGTTCAACACCAGCTGCGCCTGCTGCTACTGCTCAACAAGCTGTTGCAACTCAACCATCAACTACAGCAAGCACCACAGCTGATCTTATTTTTTCAAGCTTGTCTTTTAAAATTTTAATAAGCAAAGAGGGGAGTAAAAAAGCCTAATGAACAAAGGATGAAAAATGAAATTTAATTTAAAAAGTACAAAAACTTTAGTTGGTTTAACAGCGCTTTCTACCGCTCTTTTAACAATGATTGTTGCAATTCCAGTTGGTCGTAGCTACTATCAAAAATCATATGATAGTAAATTTAATAGCAATCTTGATCCCCAAAAAGCCACTGAATTGGCTAACAATTTAAAAATTAGCTATGATAAATTTAAACAAGAAATTGATGAGCTAAAATTTAAAGATAATTTTCATCTTTTATCTGCTGAGACTGCACTTAGTCTTCACAATGATAAATTACAAGATTTTTCACTGCTTTCAGCTTTTGATTTTTCATCACTAACTAGCAAAGGTTTTAGTCTCACAATTGATACATCACAAGCTAATTCGTCAACAAATGCAATTGAAAATGTCATTATTCATGCTTATAATAAGCAAGAAAAACTTGATTATAGTTATAAAACTAACTTAAAAAATTTTGCAGCTAATAGTAGTCAAAGTGCAACAACTTTTGATATTAGTAGCAATTCAACTATCAAAGCTGAAATTAAAGGTTTTGTCTTACCTAGTGACTACCAAGAATTATTAAAAGCAAAATTTACTGAAAATTATTTAAAGCTCAAAAATGTTAGTTTAGCATTTAATAAAACACTTTTTCAGCTTAATGCACAGTTTAATTTACTAGATCAAGTTGGTTTACCAACAATTTTAAATCCAGGTTTCCAATTAGTGCCAGTTACTCAAAATGTTGTGGCAACTAAAGGACAAACTACAACTCAACAAACACCTCAAATTAAATTTGTAAAATCTGATGATGAAACAGGTGAGTTAATTCTTGAATTCCAACTTGTGGATGGTCAACAAAAAGTTGTAAAAACCTTGAATTTAAAAGTTGAAAATTTAACTAATAAGCAAACAATTGAAGACAATATTGCCAAACAGTTTAATAGTCTATTTCAAGATAACTTTAGAATTAAGCAAGAACTTCTAGAAGCACTTAAACAAGATAAAACAACTTTTATTGATTATATAGCAGCTAGTCAAAGTAGTAAAGATTCAGAATTGAAAGCTAAATTCCCAAATGTTACTCAAAAAGTTACGACACCAATGAATTCAAGTAAAACTGAACAATATTTTGAAAAACCTTTAATTGATGATCGAGCTTTATCAGTTACTATAAATAATCAAGAATTTAAAATTAAAGATGTTACTTTTGATCGAAGTATTAAAAACGATGTAGCACAACTAAAAGCTCAAGGTGCTATTAGACTTAACTTTAATTTAAAAACTGATACTGGAAAAGCTAAAAAAACCGATTATAGTATAGATGTCAAAATTGCAAACAACACTTATGAAGAGCAATTGTTTAGTGCTCTTGGTAAACAAAAGACTAACTTTAGTTTACCGCAAGACAAAAATCAAGCTTTAGTTTTCCAATCAAGTGTTAAAAAAGCGCTTCAAAATCTCATTGATAGTTTGAAATTGACAACTTTAAGCGCAGAGCAAATTAGCTCACTAATCAAAGATAGTTATTTATTAAATAATGGAAGTCAAATTACTTCTCAAGAGAGTCAAACATTAATTGAAAAATCTAAAAAACTAACAAATATTAATCTTGAAAAATTAACTACAATTTTTCCAGACAACTCAATTTCTCGACAAATAGTTAATTTGTTGATAAAAGCAAATACTGCTAAATTGTTTGCAGATGAGCAAATTAGTTTAAAACTAGAAGTAGTAGATTATTCATTTAATGCGCCAGCTATTCAAATAAGTGCACACAAAGATGGCAAAATGGTTGCAAGTGCTCATTTAATTATTAATAATGTGGCTCCTGATAATCTAGCATACAATGTTGCTCAGCAATACAATGTTGACTTTTTCCTAGATGGTAGAAGTGGAATTGTTGATAAAACTAAGAACAGTAATGCCAACATTGATATTCGTGGAGTTAACCGTGGTGATCTTGAATTTAATATTGATGGTGCACAAGTAACAAAACGTGGTTTAGTACTTTCTAAAAAAAATTGATCTTGATCAATTTAGTGATATTGATCCTTTTGCTAAGTTAAAAGCAGATTCAACACAAACTGATGATACGAAAAGAGAAGAGGAGGCTGTTAAGAAATTATATACAAAAACACAGTCCAAATCTCCTTTAACACTTGATACAGGAGTTGCTTATTTAGCTTTTAGTTTGAATAAATTAAACGATTATAAAAAATATTATCTTTTAAGTGATGAAAAAGGAACTAGTGGAATTTTTATTCAAAGAGTAGATAAATTGCAAAGAGATGCTGCAAAACCAACAATGGAAGGCGAAGAAATTGCTACCAAAGATAATGGTGTTTCTTATGTTATTGGTGTTGATACTACATTAGAAAGAAAACAAACATCAAAAGCACTTATTATTTCAGGTCCTTTATACGAAGAAGTTAAAAAAACTCTCAGAAATAACAACCAAGCAGCACAAAACTACTTTAGTTTGGTAGATACGAAACCCGAAACATCTGATTCAGCTTCACTTAATTTAAGAAACAATACACAAGATACATTAAGTGCATTAACTACAGCGCTAACAACAAGTCCACCATTAACAAACCCCATAAATGTCAACTCTAATTTCTTCTTACAATCACAAAAACAAGCTGATCTCTCAAGTCATAATGGTGGTTTACGAGATAATGAGATATTGTTGATTTCAATCGTAAAAACTAAAGCAAGTATTGAACTTTCACTACAAACTAGCAATTCATATGATCCAAAAAATGATATAACTGAGTCATCACTTTCACAAGTTAAATTTGGTGCTAAACTCGGAAGCAGTGGTCTTGAAATTGCTCAAGATAGCATAAAAGATTTTGAATTTGAAAACTCATTTAATTGAAATAAATTAGGTTTTGATGCAAATACTATGGATTCTGAAACCAAATTTATTCTCAAAGGTTTTGCTGTATTCAATGATCCAAGATTAGTTGCAAATAAATTGGCAAATAAAAATATTAGAAAAGCTTTTGTAGATACCTATTTAATTAAAAAATAATCTATGAAAAACGTACATTTTGAAACAAATAATTATGTACGTTTTTTTATTTATCAATAATTTACTAAACAAAAATTAAAAAAATAATAAAATTTAATAAAAAGCAACTAAAAAATATTATGAAATTATCAATTTTAGATTACGGAATAGTAGACAAAAATTTAGATTATACTTCAACTATTAATCATAGTTATGAGTATGCTAAATTAGCTGAAAATTTAAATTATCATTCAATTTGATTAACACAACACCATAGTGTACTTTCACTTTCAATTAGTCAACCTGTAATAATAGCTTTGCATATTTTAGCTAAGACATCAAAATTAAAAGTGGGAATTGCTGGTTTTTTGTTGTTGCACTATCCACCCTTGTTAATTGCTGAGACTATTTCTACTATTTTGCATTTATATAAAAATCGTTCTTTTTTTGCTTTTGGCGCAAATCCAGGAACTCCTCAACTCTTAAACGAGCTAAATATTAAAAATATTTCTAAATCAAGATTTTATGCGAAAAGTAAAACGATTGTTAATTATTTAAACAATAATATTTACAATAATATTAATTTAATTCCTCAAAACAACAATAAAGTGAGCTTATTTATTTTAGTAACATCAATAAAATCAGCAATTTGGGCTGCCAAACATAAATTTGGAATTATTTTTGGTTATTTTTTAAATCCTGATTTGGAAAATTGTAAAAAAGTATTTGCAGCATATCGCAAACACTTTTATAAATATCATAAGCAAGAGGGTAAAATTATTTTTGCTATTTTTGTGGTCAAAATCAATAATCAAAAAAAAATTAAAGAATTTTTAGATGCAGCTACTACATATTTGTTGGGTAGAAATAACTTTAATGAGTTTAGCTATTTTCCTGAATATCAAGATGTAAAATATTTAAAATATAGTGATGAAGAAATAAATTTAAAGAAATTATCTAGTAAAAAATTTATAATTGGTAATGAAAAAGCAATTTCAAAACAATTAGATTTTTTTAGCGAGCAACTACAACTAAATCATATTATGATTGTTCCTTTTGCCACCAGTCATCAACAACGTTTACAAACAATAAAAACAGTTGCTAAAATCTATAAAAATAAAGACTAAAGGAGAAATGATGAAAAAATTTGCTAACTATCTTATTATTGAAAAAAATGAAAACATTTATACCATTTTTATGAGCGCTGAACTTCAAGATGATGTTGGTACCATTGGTTATCTACACTATAATGATGTCAACAAGTTGCAAAAAAATGATGAAATTTTAAAACTTGAAGCTTCTAAAACACTCTTGTCAATTAAATCGCCACTTGCTGGCAAAGTTTTAGAATTTAATCAAGAGGCAATTTCTAATCCAAAACTTTTAAATTCAGCAAGTGCACAAGACAACTGAATTATTAAATTAATAGAAGTAGATGAAAATGAATTCCAAAAACTTGAAGATTACTAATTTAGATCAAGATTCACAAGAAATTTTAGCTTTAATTAATCAAGCAGAAGCAATTGTTGTTGGTATTGGCTCTGGCTTGACCGCCGCAGATGGTATTGGTTATGCTGGCTTTCGTTTTGAAGAACATTTTGGTGATTTTATTGAAAAATATCGATTTTTAGATATGCTACAAGCTTCGCTTTTTGATTTTCCTAATTGACAAACATATTGAGCTTTTCATAGCAGATTTATTAAATTAAACTATTTTGATTTGCCAAAAAGCGCTTCATTTTTAAAGTTAAAAGAGATTTTGGCTAATAAAAATTATTTCATTATCACTACTAATTCAGATAGCAGTTTAGAAGTCAATGATTTTGATCAAAGCAAGATTTTTTATATTCAAGGTAAATATAATTTATTGCAATGTAGCAAGATGTGCCAAAACATCTTATATAAAAATGATAAACTTATAAATCAAATGGTCAAAACACAGCAAAATATGCAAATTAATGCCACTTTGTTACCAAAATGCCCCAATTGCGATGCCTTTTTAGAAGTTAATAAAAGAATTGCTTATAAAGGAATGGTAGAAGATGCTACCTTTTTAGCTCAACAAAAAGCTTATGATGATTTTTTAAAGGAAAATCAAGACAAAAAAGTGCTTTTTTGAGAAATTGGTGTCGGTTATACTACACCACAATTAATCAAGTGAGCTTTTTGAAAAATGTGTCTTGCTAATCGCAAATCTACTTATTTAGTCTTTAATGCTAAAAATTATCATATTTCAAGTGAGCTAAAAAAACAAACCAAAATTTATCACTATGATATTGCCAAATTAATTGATAAAGTTTGGCAACAAGGAGCAAAAAATGATTTTAATAGAACCAATTAGAAACGGAAAATGAATAAAAGATGGTGCATATCTTCTTGCTATACAATATTGAGCAGTTGAAAATTTAGATCCTGATGAAATTATTATTTTTCCTTATATTTGTGATCCGCATGTGCAAATAGGCTATTTTCAAAATCCAGAAGTAGAAATTAATTTTGATTTATTAACAAAAAGAAATTTTCCTGTCGTTCGTCGTGATACAGGTGGTGGGGCTATCTATATTGATGATTTATCTGCTAATTTTTCTTTTTCGATTCCTTATAACAAATATCCACAAATGCTTGGAAATTATAGCCAATTTTATGCTCCGATCATCACAATTTTAAAAAATTTAGGAGCAAAAGATGTTGTTTTTAGTGGCAAAAATGATTTAACTATTAATAATAAAAAAATATCTGGAGCGGCGATGTCATTAGTTAAAAATCGCATTTATGCTGGTTTTTCTTTACTATATGATATTGATTTTGAAACTATTGAAGCTTTGTTGGTACCAAATCGCAAAAAAATAGAAGCCAAAGGTATCAAATCAATAGCTCAAAGAGTTGAACCACTGAAAAATCATCTTGAGAGCAAATATCAAAATCTTGATAGCTTTGGTTTTAAAGATTTGATTTTGCAACAATATTTAGTAACCCAGCAACTAAGTCAATTTCAAAAATTTGTTCTTAGCGATCAAGCATGAGCAGAAATTGATGAATTAGTAGCTAAAAAATATAAAAACTGAGATTGAACTTATGGTTTGAGTCCTGGATATTCATACAATCGTGATGCTCGCTTGGAAATTGGTACAATTAACTTTTCTTTAGAAATAGAAGGTTTTAAAATCAAAAAAGCTAAAGTTAGTGGTGATTTTTTTGCTAAAACTTCACTTTCAGTCCTCGAAGAGGCTTTAATAAATTGTAGACTTGATTATCAAGATTTATATCAAGCGCTTTCCAAAATTAATTTTGATGAAATTTTTTTCAAACCTATCGAAATTTCCAAAATAATTGAGACGATTTTGTCATAAAAGCTATGAAAAAGAAGGTATTTGAACACTTTTATATCAAAAATAGGTTGTTAAAAAATCGCTTTGTTAATTCGCCAATAAATTTAAATTTAGCAAAAAATGGCTTTGTTTGTCAAGAAGATATAAATTTTGCACTTCGTCGCGCTCACTCAGCAGCTATAACAATTACAGGGGGACTCTATGTAAGTGAAAATGGCCGTTTATTTGATTATGGCATTGGTATTAGCGATGACAAATTTATTCCTGGCTTGTCTGTCTTGGCAGAGGCGATGAAGAAAAAGGGTTCTTTAGCAATTGCCCAACTAATTCATGCTGGCTCACATTCTTTAGCTTTTTTAAAGGATTCAGGCTATACTGTAGGTCCGAGTGCTAATTTTTTACACACACCTGTTGCCCACACTGTCTATAGTTTAACTAAACAAGAAATTCAAGAGATTATTGAAGACTACAAACAAGCCACACGGAGAGCAATTATTGCCGGTTTTGATGGTATTGAGATTAGCTCAGCGCAAAAATTGTTGCCCCAAGAATTTTTTTCATCTTTTAGTAACAAACGTTTGGATGACTATTCAAGTTTAACACTAGAAAATCGCTCGCGCTTTTTAATAGATATTTTTCAAGGTGTTAAGCAAGTCGTAGAAGAATTACAACCAGATAATTTTATTGTTGGTTATCGTTGCACTCCCGAAGAGACTCGTGGTGAAGACTTAGGTTATAGAATTGAAGATTTTTTAGCATTTATTAATCTTTTGTTAAAAAACAAAATCAAAATTGATTATTTAGCAATTGCTAGTTGAGGGAGAAACATTTTTTTAAATAAAGTGCGCTCAAAAGGCAAATATTATAATCAATTAATAAATAAAGTTGTCTATGAATTTTTAGATCAAAGAATTCCACTAATAGTTAGTGGTTCAATTAATAGCAAACAAAAAATTGAACAAGCTATTGCATATGGTGATTTTGTTGGTCTAAGCTCAGCTTTTGTTAGTGATCCTGAATTAGTTACAAAAATTAGAGATAATCAAGAAATCAAATTAGATATTAGCACAGATGAGCTAGAGGAATTAGCAATTCCACAATCAGCTTTTCAAAATATTTTTCAATATTTTTCTTATGGTGAATCACTTACAGAACAATCAAGAAAAATTCTTGATAAAAACTCTAAAAAGCTATAAAAATAAAGAAAAAATACAATATTGAAATGAGCAGATCTAAATTTTTTAAACTAAAAAATAGATATTTCTTTGATTTGCAAACAAATTTTATAAGATTTATAACAAAAGAATTCTTCTTTTAGTTTTAGTTGAGTTATATTTACTAAAAAATATTAAATTATAAGAATAAATTAAAAAACTATTTTTTTTAAAAAGATGTTTAATTTTATAGATAGTTTTAAGATATTAGTTGCTATTATCGTATAAAAAACCTCAAAATTTTTATAAGAAAATAAAAAATGATTTGGTTAGTATAAAAATATAAATCAACTTAAGTTTAAAAAGTTAAAAATGAAAATTAGTATAATATAAAATAATTGTGCTAAAATTTTTAAGAACTTTAATAGTAAAATATTATAATTTTTATTTCTTATCACCTTTAATTAATAGTTAAATTTTTAAATATATGAAAAAAGTGGTAAAATTTTAAATAAAAATTAAAAATATAAAAATTCAAGTGAAAAAGGATAGAAATATGAATAACAAACAGTTACTCATTGGTCTTGGAACAGCAGCCGCTGGTATAACAGTATTTGGTGTTGCAGTCGGATTATCTGCAAAAATCGAATATACTAAAGGTGACCCACAAAAAGCCGTAAAAGATCTTGCTTCTAAAGTGGATAACGTTGCTTTTGGGACTTCGGTTTTTCCAATAGATGCAAACTATACAACAATTAAAAAAGACTTATTTGATGATCAAAATAAACTAAGAAGTGATGTTGATTTAACAAGAATCATCAACTTCTATGAAAATAAAGACAACAAATTACAACAAATAATAGATGGTTCAAGTAAAGCAAGACTTCAACCACATTTTGAGTTTTTAGATTTCAGTTTTGATGATGCAACCCAAAGTTTTACAGTTAAGTATCGTGTACAACAAGATTTAGCTTCTGGAAAGACTGCTTATTCTGACATTTATAGTAAAACTATTTTTGTTGCTGATCGTGCAAAATTTTTCTTAAATGATTTTCAATCTAGTTTTTTAAAAACCTTTACTGGAACTTTACAAGCTAATGGTCTTGTTGAATTACAAGAATCAGAAGAACAAAATAAAAATAATATTAAAATTCCTGCATTACTACGTAGTCAAGACTTTCAAAGAGAAGTAAACTCGGCAAGAAACGCTTCTCAAGCACAATCTATTATTAATTCATACTTTAAAAATTTTAGTGATTTAATTAAACAAGTAGAGACATCTAATAGCAATAAATTGCCAAAAATTGGTGGCAAAATTTTTGATGTTAGCTTAGTCTATGATTCATATACTAATTCATATATTCGTTTAGATGAAAATGCTAATCCTACTTTAGCAATTCGTATTAAATTTAGTGAAAGCGCTAAAGAAATTTTATCTAATTTTAAAGATATTAATGTACAAGTAATTCAACACATTAGCTTAGTAGATCAAGCAGGAAAATCCTTTTTCACAACTACAGAAAATATCATTAATAATTTAGGTATTCAACAAATAACTCCAGCTGATCTATTTAAAGAAGTACGAACTCCAGCAGCGCCAGTTACACCTGTAACACCTGCAGCAGCACAACCAACTGCTAGTCAATCATCAGCAGCAGTTACTCAACAACAAACTGGGCAACAAACCAGTACTGGTACCACTGCAAATACAAATACAACTACAACAACTCAAAATACTAAAATAGATATAAGTACTCTTAGTGCTTTTGATTTTGTTGATAGTTTTCAGCAAACTGCTTTTGCTAGTCAATCTAAAAAAGCAGAGTTTTTAAAGCAATTTGTTAATGACTTTTTAAGATTACCGCTTACTACAACATTAGGTGATTTAAGTGATTATCAAAAAGCAGGAAAAGAATTTAGTGGTATTGAATATGATTTTGATGCAAATAATATCCGCGTTGTTGCAAATGCTGAAAACACTGCTTTTGATGTGCAAATTCCAACAAAAATTAAATTAAAATCTAGTTTCTTTGGTGGAAATTCAAATGAAATTATTGCACAAAAAGAAACTACTTTTACCTTAGTTGGATTTAAAACTAATTCTGAAATTCTTAAAGCACAACAATCAGAAAAACTAACAGATTCTACTTTAGTTTTACCAAGTTTTGAAAAATTATTTTACTATAAACTAAATCCATTACCTTTAAGTGAAAAATCACTTAAAGTATTAGAAGTTCTTAACAGCAAAGATGGTGGAATAGTAAAAGATGGTCTAAGACCGTTAAGTAAAGACGAAGTTACTAATTTAATTGCAAGCAAAAAATTTGATGAATTAGCAAAAACAGTTGGTGATCCAGCTAACTATGACTATGATTTTGAAGATCAAAAAACCAAAGTTGCAGCTTGAGCTGGCAAATTAAATTTACCAACACTTGAAGATATTTCTAAATTTAGTACTGATAGAACAGTATTTGCTAAAGATCGCTCCATTTATTCACTTAACTCTGGTAAATTCTTTAGAAACCCAAATGAAGTAGCTAGTTTCTATGCTAGTTTAATTGCTCAAGGTCCAGAAAAAGCAGCTCAATCACTATTCAGTTTAGCAAAATCATTTGGATTAATAGAAAAAAAATGTAACATTTAATCCAAATAGTGGTTCTATTTTCCAACAAGCATCTAAAATTGAATTAAAAGGATTTAAAACAGCAGTAGAATCTGAAAAGAAACATTTAGAGTATAGACAAGTATTATCATATATGGGAAGATTATTTGATAAAGACTTAAAAGCTATACCAGACAAAGATCTAGAAAAAGAAGTTTTAGATTTTTTTACCAAAACAAATCAAACTAAAAGAGATGATTTTAACAAAATTCAAAATGATAAAACTCTTCCAAGTTATTTATCATTTAACAATCAATATCGAGAATTAGAAAATCAAGGATTTTTCTCAACACTTCAATTACCTTTATGAGTAGCAATTAATGTTTCAACATTACAAAGTGATGATCAAGTTTTTGAAAAATTACCAAAAATAGTTAAAAACTTAGATGAAAATTTTGTTGATCTTACAGGTAAACCAACTAATCATTTAGCAGGTTTAATTCCCTTTATAGAAACAAGTAAAATGGTAAGTTTTGCTGATATTCTTTTAGCTTTTTATACCAAAGCTGCTCAATTATCTAACTTTAGTCCTTGAAGTAAAATTGCTGATAATCTTGATTATCAAATTCAATTTGAAGAAGATAACAACTTTACTCAAGATAAAAAAGCTGCTTTAGATCCAATATTAGATCAGGCAGGAACTAAAGCTTCGCAAGAGTATATTAAGTTAAATTACTACTACAATGTTGTTAGCAAAACTGATCAAGAAAGTTCTAAAGTATTATTTAGTACACCTAAAAATTCAATTATTATTTTAGTAAATAAACAAACACCTGAAAACCAAGAATTAATTAGAGAACTAGATAAAGCACTAGTTTCAATTCCAACTCAATATCGAACAGCAAGAGTTAAAGACAACATTTTTGATAGTTTAGAACATCTAGTTTTATCTAATAACTATCACCAAGATGACAAAATTGTCAGCTCATATAATGTAGAAAATACAGATATTATTATGCAATTGAAAGATTTTGGGTTATCAGATGATAAAATTAAAGAATATCAAATGGCGAACTCAGAAACCGAAGCACGAGAAAAAATTATCAAAGCAATTAATGATAAAATACTTGAAGATTTAAAAAGTGACAACCAATCTCAAATGCAATCTCAAATGCAACAAGGTACAGTTGCTGCAAATAGTTCAGTAAATCTTGAAGTTCATAGATCTTTATTTCTTACAACGGTATTTGGTAGTCAACCAAAAGATGCAAAACATGATATTATATTTAGCAAAGGCTCAAGTCAATCACTGACACAAGGTCACACCGATGCTAAAAACTTGCTATCTGTATTGTTAGGTGATAAAGGTCAGGATATCGAAGAATTAATTAAGAAAAATTATCCAGATTATCAATTAGTTGTATCTAGAATAGTAAAAGCAGATGAATATAATTCAAATAAAAAAATTGTTTCTTTCTCTTTAGTTAAAAAAGATAAAAAAGAACAAACAATTACCGATCTAACTAAAATATCAAAAGCTTTTGCAAAACAAAGCTCATCTCAAACTGAAACCAAAGATGAAAAACTTGTTGTAACAGTAGATGAAAACACAATGAGTCAAAGTGGTAGTTCACAAACCATTAATGTGTCTACTGACAGTGTTGTATCTTTATATGTAGAAAGTAATGACTCTCAAAAAACTAAAGATGTTTCCTCTTCATTGACTTTTGATGTTTTAGTAACCAAAGATGGAACTGCTCAAATTGATAATATTAATAAAGGAAAAGAATTAATTCAGTTCTTAGATGAAGCAATTGCTAAAGACTTTAAAGGATATACACCTACTCCAGTGCCTGCGCCTCAACAACAACCGCCTCAACAGCAACCTCCGGTAGCTTCAGCGCCAGTTGCACCTCCTTCTAGCCCAGTACCACCTCAACAACCACAACCTCCGGCAACAGCAGCTCCAACACCAGCACAACCAGCTCCGGGACCAGCGCCAGTTGTACCTCCTTCTACATCAGCAGCCCCAACAACTCCACCACCAGCATCACCTCCTTCCACACCAGGTTCACCAGCTTCACCAGCCCCAGCCGCACCAACAGATCAAATCATCATTCAAAGTAAATAATTAACAAGCAATAACAAGATAAAGGAAATAATATGAAATTAAATAGTACAAAATCAATATTAACATTAGGTTTTAGTATCACTGCAATTGCCACAACTGTTGTTGCTGTCCCTGTTGCTTTGAGTCGTTACCAACAAAGCTATAGTGATCAATTTAATAGTAATCAAGATTTATCAAAAGCTAAGCAATTGGAAACTAAATTTAGTTTTGATCAAAGCAAGTTTGATGAAGCAGTTGCCCAAATTAAAGTTAAAGACAATTTTAAAGATGTCTCTGCAAAAACTATTTATAATTTAACAAATGACCCACTTTATAGTTTTAAACTATATGATGCTCTTGATTTAACAAGTCTTACCAAAGATGGAATTCAAATTGAAATAGATACAACTAATGCACGTGTTGAGGGTGGACAATTAACAAATGTGACCATTAGAGGTTATGACAAAGAAAATAATTTAACTTTTAGTAAAACTATTAGTATTGCTGGTTTTGCAACTAGCGATTCCATTGATGATAATTTAACTAATGTTAGTGTGGATCCAAGCAAATCTAATATCAGTATTAATAGTCAAAAATTAATTCTTCCTAGCGAATTTGCTCTTAGTTTAGAAGACTCATTCCAACAATTAAATAAAGATAAATCCGTTAGTCAAGCTTTTATTGAAGCTTTATTAACAAACAAAGCTTCAATTGGATTGTATAATGGCTTTGGCAAACCAGCATTTTTTGCTAATCGCCAAGTCATTAGTCCACAAACCAACATTAATGAAGCTGCCCAAAAACAAAGAATAGTTGATAATACAAACGCTTCTAGTCAACAATTAAATCAAGCTTTTGCTATCTATAATTTAGTTTATTCTAATATTAATGATGAACAAGGAACTTTGACCATTGGAATTGAAATTAAACAAGGTGAACAAATTCAAAAAATTGAGCTTAATGTCCAAGGTTTAGCAAAAACTAGTGATATTGAACAAGCTATTAGCACTGAGTTAACTAAAAATATCTCTCAATATGTCAATATTAATCAAAGTGAGTTAGCAAAAATTGTTGCATCCGGAGCAACTATTAGTGATCTTTTATATAATAAAGACAATAATAATACATCAGAATTTGTAGAAGATTTACAAAAACAATTTTATAAAAATAATGTTGTTGATGTCTTATTAGATCCTTTTGCAACTGCTGAAGAAATTGAGCGAGCTAAACAATTAGATTCTAATCCTGAATCTATTGAACAAATTGTTAAAAATACTTTTATCAATGGTGATTATGTTACTTTAAGTGATAACACTTCTAATGATCAAACTATTAGCTTTGATAATTTACAAATTGGTGACTACCAAGTTAGCTTTAATGATGTTAAGTTAGTAGTTCCAACTCAAGATGCAAGTCTTTCAAGTCAAGAACTTGAACAATTAGTAAAAAATGGCCAACTAAAATTAAAATTTAGTTTAACTATTAATAAAAAACTTAATGTTAATTCTCCTTATTTACAAAATATTGCAACTTCTAACTATTTGGTAATTAATGAGCAAACTCTTGATAATACTGGAAATAATAGTACTACAAGAAATATTGGTCTTCAATTTAATTTTGATAATATCACTGCAATTGCTAATGTGTCAAAAGTTATATATGAAAATGCCTTTGCTACCCAATTTAAAGATGTTAAAATTGGACGAATTAATAGAAACTTTTTTGTTAGTTTAGGTAGTGACAAATATGAACCACTTGTTAACTACTCAGATGTCAAAGAAGCACTTAATACTCTTATTGATTCTCTAAAAAGTAGCAAAGCTGATTCTACAAGAACTTTTGATGATGTAAAAAAAGCTTTATCAGCAATTACTTTACTTAATAGCGGAGCAAAAGTTAGTCAAACTAAATTAACTACATTAACCAATGAGTTAATTAAAAACAATAGCGAGCTTTTAAGCCAAACTAAACCAACTGAAGCACCAGCAGAGGTGCAACCTCCTACAGGAGCACAAACTCAACAAGCTGCAAGCACTGATCCAGCAACTAATAATGGCACAACAAACACAGTTGATCCAAATACAACTCCAACCACCCCAGCTCCAGCTGTTAACCCATATGCAAAATACCTTTTTGTAAAGGCTGATGATAAAAATAATGGTGATAATTTCTGAAAATGATTATACGAAGTTGGAAATCCTTCTATTAAAGAAGCAGAAGTTGATTTTGAAATTGAAGAGTCTGGTTACAATAGATTAACAGTTATTGCTAGTTGAAAACAATCTGGACAAACAATGCTGAGATCTCGCTTTACTATTACTAATATAACTCCAGATAATGGTGCATTCAAAATTGCGCAAAAATACAATCCAGATGTCTTCATTGATGCTCGTAATGCTTTAGCTACTACTTCAGCAAATTCTCGTCAAATTCGTGATAGTATTAGAGGAGACATTGGTTTCAAATTAGCTGGTTTAAATAATCAAAGCGCCCAAGGTCTTTTATTACAAAAAGCTGTTGACATTGCTTCCTTAGATTCACTACCTCAAAAAAACAAAATACCTAGTGACCAAAAAGATGTTACCAAAGTTAAAAGTGGAGTTATTTATTTAGCATTTGAAACTAGTGAAATTAAAGACGATAAGAAACATTATCTATTAAGAAGCGATGATAGTGAAAAAGGTATCTTTATTCAAAAAGCTAAAAAATCAGTAAATACCTCAGACGTCAACGCCTTTATAATTGGTATTGATGATCTAAATGGTGGAAATGATAACCCTGTATTATTAATTGATGTTCCTGAATCAGCTGCTATTTCTGAAAATAAATTTAATAAAGTTACTGTTGATTCATCTAATACTGTACAAACTGAAGAACTTCCAAATACAGAAAATGATAAAAACCTCTTTAGACAATTCAAAACTGGTGATACTACCTCTATCATCCGTCCGCTTGCTGCAAATTCAACTATCTTATTAACTATTGCAACTACTCCAGGATTCATCCGTGTAACCGCACAATCAAGTGCATCTGCCAATGTATCTCGTGACAAATTAGATGCCTATACCTTTATTCAAGATTCTAATTCTAAAAATAAATTTGATGAATCAGGAATTAATTGAAATAAAATTGGATTTGATAAAACAGATCAAGCAAGCCTTGTTGTTAAAGCACTAGCGATTTTTAAAGGTGAAGAATTAATAAATCAAAATTTTTACAAACTAAATGAAGTGCGTCAAGGTTTTGTTGATACTTATCTTAAAGATAAAAAATAATATTTAGCAAAAATTAAAAATGCAACATATAGTAGAATAACATTATTGTTGCATTTTTTTATTTATGGAGTATTATAAAAAATCGAAAATTTAAACATTTTAGTTTTGAAGATTTAGTAAAAATTGAGTTTTTATTATAGCACAATAAAAGTATTAAATTTATTGCTAAACAACTTAATGTTTGAGTCTCACTTTCTCAAGAGAAATTAAAAGAAATCTAAATGAATATAGAATTTATGAAGATAATTTAGCAATAAGAAAAAGGTAAAAAGTCCATGGAGTTAAAGCGACATATTTTTATATAGCAGAAAATTTCCCCCACATTGAAAGACCATCTTTAAAGACTGTTTTTAACTAAATCAAAACTAATAAATGGGTAATAGTTAGCAAAAACAGACTTAGAAAATATTATAGAAAAGGTGGGAAGAAACTAGAAATGCAATGCAAAGATTAGTTCCAAAAGGTTATATAAAACCAACTTGAGCATGTGAAAAATCTATAGATTTAAGGCAAGATTTTGGACATTGAGCTAGATTTAATAGTTAGCAAAAAACCAGCACCACGATAATATCCTAACCTTAGTAGAAAGAAAAACTAGAAAATTATTGGCTAAAAAGTACGAAACAAACATCCCAAAACCATCGCTTCATTTCAAAGAGGTTTTAATGAGCGTGAAAACGGATTAATCAAAACCTTTTATAAAAGGTTTTGATTTCAACCTAATCAGTGATGATGATTTACAAAATGCAATCAGTCAAATTAACTCAAGGCCCAGAGAAATTTTTAATTGAAAATTCGCTTTAGAGGTTTTTAATGATAACTTGGGTGATTTAACATTTAAAAAAATTGTCATTTGGCGATTTCAAAAATATTTGTTTGTCACATTTATATTCTTAATTTGTGAAATAGAAATTAAAATTTCTATTTTTTTATTTTTTAGACTTAGAGCTACTATTTTTTTGCATTAATTTTTAAAAAATATGTTACAATGGCTAATAGTGAAAATTAGGGGGTAAAAAATGGTAGGATTAGTTGTTTGGAAAACAGATCGATAAAATGTTGAAAAATTTCTTTGTAGTGTATTTTTTTGTGGTATAATAATATTGATTTCATAAAAAAATAATTATGAGATTTTTAAATAATTAAATAATATTTAAAAACATAGGTATTGTAACCCTTTCTCATAATAATTCTAGCAATCGGTGCGCCGATATGAAACTAAAAAAATCACTTAATACTATAAAGTAACTAAGTGATTTTTTATTTATCCTGATAAGTGGGTGCATCTAAAAATTTAATATTTTGCTTGTTAATTTTACTAGGGTAAAATTTTTCAATCTCATCTTTGAGATTGTAATTTGCAGTTATTAAAGGAATACCCCCCGAAATTGGTATGTAGGTGTTCAAGTTATCGTAATATTGTTTATCATTTTTGATATTTGGATCATAAAAATTGTTGATTAGACCAAAAGCATTTACAAATTGCAACTCACCTTTTGTATCAAAAATGGCACTTCCACTTGCTCCTGGGCCGTTATTGGCGTAAAAATAAATTGCTAATTGAGTAATATCACCTGGGCTTGGAGCACTATAAATACCTTTAAAATGATTTTTTAAAGGTGTCCCATAAGGTCAAAAAAGTGCAATTAATTCTTTATAATTAATACTTTGTTGTTTGTAAAAAGTATTAGCAATTTTTACTGGTGGATTTTGTGATATTTTTATTCAAAAACTTACAAGTTTTTGATAAGTTTGAAGAAAATTATCAATTATCGGTTTTATTCTTGAATTTGTGGTAATAAATTCTTGTAAATCAGAGTTATTATTTTGATAAAAGCTTGCAAGCTGATTTATATCTTCTAGAAATTTACTTCACTTAAAATAAAAAATTGCTATGTCCACATTAAAATTTTTAAAATTGGCTGGAATTTGAAAATATTTGTTAAAGAAGTTGAAAAAGAATATTTCTTGCTGCTTTTCATCTAATTTAACTCTATTAGAACCTGGGACAACATTATCAAATGATAATAATTTTTTCTTTTGTTTGGAAGTCAGAAAATCTTTTACAAAAAATAGCGATAAAAGATCGTTGCTTTTAACACTGTAACTCTGCCCATTATCATATCATTGCATAAAATTGCCAACACTAACATTTCAAAACCTAGCATTTGCACTACTAATTTTTTTGTAGTTAACTTTGTGTGTATCTAAAACATGATTATTTGTTAAAAAAAGAGCTTTTTCTGAGTTAATATCTAACACACTGGCAGTTCCATTTAAAAATTTAATATTTCTTTGAAAAATATTTTCATATTTTTGATCAGCTAATTCCTTGTTTTTGAAACCAACATAGGGCAAGGGAAATAATTCGTGATGACTTTTAACATCTAGCAAGGTACCCTTTTGGTTTAAAATTTTTTTCTTATTTTCAGAAGTATCCAAAATGATTGATTCTGGGTTATCGATATTTAGATTATAAACAAAAAGATTGCTATTTTTAGAACCTAAAAAAAAGTCATTATTTTCTTTGACAGCAAAATTAGAGTTAATATCAATGTTAAATTTTTGATATTCAGTAGGGAATAAAATCTTTTTGTTTTCAACTTCTTTTAAATCTTTATTAGTTATAGGTGAAAAAAATGCTTCAATATTGCCAAATTTGGAATTTGCTTCCTGCTCTAAATTGTCAAGTAGATTTTTGCCAGTAATATTTAATTGGAATTTATGATCCTCATTATTTGTATTTTTATTAAGTTGATTAGTAAAAATGGCTTTAAAACTAAAGTCATTTTTTAAATCTTTGTTTTTTGCAGTGATTTTGTTGTATCAAAAGTAGCCGCCTGCAACAAAGCTTGTAGCAGCAAGCGCTGAGGCTAGCAAAATTATAATTAGTATTTTTTTTCTCTTCATAACACTTCTTCATATTTTTATAAGATATGAAATAAGGTTATATTTAATTAACAAATTATCATTTAAATCCTTGAAAAATAATTAGTTAAAAACAACCTTATTTTTAAGGATTGATTAATCTTTAGGAAAATCTTTGTTGCGAGCAAAACCTAAAAAGTTAAGTTTGAAAATCGAAATTCACTGATTTCCCAAACTAGTATCAAAACTTATTTTGATACGTTTAACTCGATCTTTAATATTCATGCGATAAACTACTCGATCTGAATTTGTAAACGGTGTTGACTGATGTTCACCAGTAATAGTTTTTTCTTCATCATTAATATTTGTATAAGTGATAGTGATATATTTTTTTCATCAATCTTTTCGTTCAAAAGGAACATATCTGCCATCTTTAAAAAATTGAAATTCTAATTGATGAACATAGACTCCATAAGGAAAGGATCTAACATTTTGGGGAATTAGATGAAAATCAACAGTTTTCCCAGGTCCTGGATTATCTTTATATCAATAGTCATTATTTTTACGTAGAACATCACTTGGTGCATATCTTTTACCTCAATATCAAGAAGCAGTTGTTGAACCAAAACCTCAAATTTTGCTAGCATTTGGATCTGCATTTAGATTTACAAAGTTGAACTGTAAAGGATTAGCTTTTAAATCGAAGCTATTTCCCATGTATGAAATTTGATATTTTGGCTCTAAAATTCCCTGAAAGAGATTTTTTACTTGAATTTCTGCATTAACTGGAAATTTAAAATTAGTTTTTAGATATTCATTTAGTTTTTCATCTTTAATATCTGCTGCCATTTTTCAATTGTTAATACGTCAAAAATCTTTTCATACTTTGTTAATTTTTTCTTTAAGATCGAAAAGATCCTCGAAAGTATGTTCGGATGTAAAGTTGGATAAATCTAATTCAAATTTATTTTTAGTTGTTGATGGAAGCTTGTTTTTGGTTTTATCTTGTCAATAAAAATCTACCAATTTATATTTAGCAGTTTTTAAATTTTTAACTTGATCACTACTAAATTTAGCAATTACCTCATAAATATTATTGGAAGTGGTACTGCTATCTTGAGAAAAATTAGTTACTTGAGGAGTTTTCTTGATTTCAATTTGATTTGCAAAAAAGTTAACATGTTTGTCATCAATTTGATACTTAATATTTAAACCATTTTTTAGTTTTATTAAATCAAAATCTGATTTTATATTAAAAGAAATTGTCCCTTTTTGAGAATCATAGTTTGAGTTATTCACAAGTTTAAAATCATTTTGAAAACTAAAACTATCTGGAAAATTAATTTGAGTTTTTTCAAAAAAATTAAGGTTGTTTTCTTTTACAATACCCACATAATTAATATGATATTTCTGGTTTATATCAATATCTAGTATTTCAAATTCAAGATATTTTTTACCTTCTTTTTCAACAACATAACCAGTATATAATCTGCCTTGCCCAGGATTTTGCTCAGTTGATAATTTAATTTCTGTTCATTCATTAACATTGATTGAATTGGCAACATCAACAAATGGGATACTAATTTTTGTGTTATTAAAAGAATCGTTTGTATAGATAACTTTTGAATCTTTTAAAATATTTCTTGCAACAATTGAAAAACTTTGCTCTTGATCAACTTGTTGTGAAGGCTGAGAACCAGAGTCAATAATTTTAATTTCGCTTAATGAATAAACTTTATTTTCATGATTTAAATCAATTGTAGTTTTATATTCTCTTTGTCCTTGCTGAATTGCAATTTCAGAAGTGCTAGCTTGATCATTTTGACCATCTTTAAAAATAAGTTTTATTTTTTTATTTTGATATTTTGTTAGATCATTATCATTAATAAAGTTTATTTTTAGTGACCGGTTTTTAGTAAAAGGCTTTTCACTGAAATCATCGATATTGAAACCTAAAAGATTATTTTGTGTTTCAAATTTAAATTTAGTAGCATCTTTATTTTCAAAAAATGAGTGTAAAGTAGCACCTACTTGATAGTCTTTTCAAGCTTTTTGTGGTTTATTAGCAAAAGCTAGAGTTTCGAGATAGTATTCAGTTTTGCTATCAAGATTGTTTAATTGAAAATCTAGTTCCCATTTTTGATTATTTTTAGTTAATAAAACTTGTGCTTGCGCACTTTTTTGATCAGAGTTATTTGTTTTGCTTTTAAAAATGGCAATAATTTGTTGGTTCTCGCTAAACACACTCTCTTTTGAAGTAAAACTAATTTTTAGTTTAGCAGAATTTGAAGTTATCTCAGAAGTGTTTAAATTATCATCTAGGTTAATATCAAAGTTTTGGTATGGAAGCTCAATATTATTATTTAGTGATTTTGCTAAAATAATTTTTGAGTCTTGAGGATTAAATCCATCAATTTTTAATAACCGATTTGAAGGTATGTTATCAAATTGAAAATCTATTTTTGAATCATTTTGTAGAAATGATTTAGATTCAAAAAATTCACTTTCATCATTTTGATTTACTAGTTTAATTTTTAAGTTAGAGTTTAAATTTATAGGATTTATGAGCTCTAAACCTAATTTTAAATTGTTATTATTAAGAGTTGTTTTATAAATGTTTTGCACAACTGAGACATCGTTGACAATTCGTAAATTATTGTCAATATCAATGCTAATTGTGTTACTAAAATTATCACGAATATGTAATTTTTTTGCAACTAAATTAGCATTCTTTTTATTGGTAATCAATTTTAGCTTAGCTTCAAAATTAGTATCTTCTGTTTCCAACTCCGCAGTACTATCGCCTTCAAGATAACTAGCTTTTACTTGTGCTTTTGATAAATCTAGGTGTTTATAATCAATATCAAAAATAAAATTATTTTCTTTATCAATTCAATAATTATTAATAATAATTTTATTGTTAACAATTAAATTTGAATTTTCTGTTGATTTTCAAATTATACTATCACTATTGTCGATTGGTTTTTCAGATTTAATTACTTTGATTTCTTTTAGGAAAAATTCTTGATTTATTTTTGCTGGCAAAGCAAAATTCACAAGAAATTGATTGTTTCTATTTATAGGCCTAGATACAACTTTGGCATCACCATTATCATTGGCAAATGTTAGTTCAATTTGATCATCAGATTCAAACAAATCATTGCCACCATTAAGCTCAAAACTACCTTTAATTTTGGTTAAATCATCACTTTCTAATTGTTGAAAATTTGTAATATTTATTGCATTATCATGAACAACAAAAATATAATTTTCATCAAAATTTTGATTAGTTGTTAAATTAGTTACTTTTTTCAAAATATATTTTTTATTATTTTCCAAATTAGCATTGAATTTATAAGTTTGAAAAGTGCTATCAAAACTATCAAGTCTTGCTTTTATAATTTGATTTTGGTCTTCAAAATCTACTATTTCTAGTTCAATATTTTGGTTAGCAAAGTCATTATTATTGTTGAAAATAACATTAATTTTCTGATCATTTTTATTATAAAAAAAGTGAATCAATCAACTGATTTTTCTCTATAAAATCAATGGAATTTTCTGAAAAAGTTAAATTAATATTAGCAATGCTAATAGTTTGTAAATCATCTTTTTTAGAACTTTTATATTGGTAAAGTTCTACTAATTTATAGCTTTTATCCAATTGCAGACTTTTATAATTGAGTATTTCAGAGCTACCATATTTGTCAACATTTATATCTTTTTCAATTCTTGATCCATCAGTTGCTTCAAGTATTAATTTTACTTTAGTATTGCTAGTTAAAAAGCGATTAAATTCCAATTTGGATGTCGAAGGATTTCATCTAAGATTATCAAATTTGGGCGCTTGTTGAAAATCAGCGTTAAAAAGCTTAGTTACTCCAGCATTGATTTGCACAACTGCTCAGTTGGAGCTACCTGGATTTTCTAGCTCAAGTTGTCCTTTTCCATCGACTAGAATCAATTTATTCTTTTTTGATTTATCTTTGTTTTCAAATTTTACTATCACTTTTTTGTTAAAGACTTTTGGATTTTGAAAATTAAAGATAATTTTTACTTCACCATCTTTGTCATAAGTATACTTATAATTACCTTGATTTCTGTTGTAGATAATACCAACAGTTGCACCCACTACTGAAAGTGTAACAAGTCCTACGACTGTAAATAAGATAATTTTACTTCTTTTTTTATTATTAGTTTTCATACTATTTTTCCCTTTAAGTAAAATAATGAGTAATATTTTAATATCTTTTTGAATTATTCAAATTTATTTTTTGTTTTAAATTAAGAAATAGGTTAATAATTTTAAAAAAATCTTTAATAGTAATATAATATAATTAAGTTATGAAAATCAAACTTGAAAATTACATAAGAGATGTACCTAATTTTCCAAAAGAAGGAATTCTTTTTAAAGATATTTCACCATTATTAGCAGATGGGCATGCACTTAATTATACCATTGTTGAAATGGCAAATTTAGTAAAAGATGCAGATGTTATTGTCGGACCTGATGCTCGTGGCTTCCTTTTTGGAACTCCAACAGCTGCATTTTTATCAAAACCCTTTATCATGGTAAGAAAAGCAGGTAAATTACCAGGTGAAGTTGAACAATATTCCTACGATTTAGAGTATGGTTCAGCAGTACTTGAGATTCAAAAAAACATGATCAAACCAGGTCAAAAAGTTGCTATAGTTGACGATGTCTTAGCAACTGGTGGCACATTAAAAGCGATTGTAAAAATGGTGGAAGACCAAGGAGCAGTTGTCTCAAAAGTTGTCTTTTTATTGGAGCTAGAAGCACTCAATGGTAGAGAATTACTAAAAAATTATGATGTTAGCTCCTTAATAAAAGTTTAGTTTTTTTAAAAAAATATCATATATTTTTCCTTGAAATAAATTCAAAGATTTTTTCATTATAATTTAAAACTAAAAAAATAAAAATTATTATATAAACAAACTTATTTTGTGGTAAAATTTGTTTTGTTATTTGGGGGTGTACTGGCTTTGACAGGTACAACAAGATATAGCAAGGCAGTGGTGTGGTTACCTTAAATACCAATATTTTCTTAAATGCAAACAAAAAAGAAGACAAAGCTGTGGATGTAAATCTATTAGCAAGTCAATCATTTAACTCAAATCTAGCATTCGCTTAATATTTTGAAGCTAGTGGAAGTTGTTTAATCTTGTGTAACAAACTTTCTCATATAACAAGATCGCTTTAATAATTCTATTTTATTATATAAGGTTAAATTTTTTAAAATAGTTAATTAGATTTACTTTTTGTAGTTTTAGTAGTTTAATTAAAAACAAAAAACTAATAAACTGTAGACTTATATATGCTTTTGTATGTGGACCGGGGTTCGACTCCCCGCATCTCCACCATATCAAAAAAATCTGGCTAAACCAGATTTTTTTGTTTTTTAATTATGAAATTGGCAAATTAACAAATTAATTGCCAATTTTTCTTTTAATTATTATATTTTGGTATAATTAAAGAGAATTAAAGTAAAGCAAGGAGGAAAGTATGTTTTATACCAACCCATTCCAACCAAAAAAACAACCTACTATGGAGCAATTGTGAGTAAATGAAAAAAGCAAATATCGTATTTGAATTTTTCTTTTTCCTGCAATACTTGCAACTATTTTTATTTTATCAATTGCAAACATAATTGTTCTAACAGCAGGAGTAGATGCAAGTGATGTTTTCAAACATCAATATAAAAACACTTTAATTTTATCTAACATTGTAACAATACTTTTATTATCAATATCGATAACATATTATACTATTTCTATTTTTAACTCATACAAAGAGAAAAATTTTCTCAACATTGGACAAAGATCAATAGGAATTTCTTTTTTTGCGTTTTTAACTAATTTGACATCAATATTAACAAGTTTTAGTCAAATAATTATTTCTTCAAATAAAGCAGATTTTGATTTTAACTATAATGCAATTTTAGTGATTTGAATTATAATTGTCGCAGCAACAATAACAGAAATTTTTTCTTTAAGACAAGTTTTAAAAATTAAGAGTTTATTTTTGGTTTCATATCAATCTGAATTGGTTGAAAAGCAAATTGAAGACATCCGTAAAAATCCAGAAAAATATCAAGACATTTTAAATATGTTTGGTCCACAAATGGCACAAAATTTTGCAAATCAAAGCCAAAAAACTAACCAACAAGAAGACAATAGTCAAGAAAATAAAGCAGAAACAACAACTAGTTCTAAAGAACAGGAAATTCATAAAAAAATTAGTAATTTATCTATTAAAGAACTTCATGAATTAGCACAAAAATTAGAAATTTCAAGCTATTATGAAATGAAACCTGATGAGTTAATTAAAATTATTGTTAAGATTTTAGCTTCTGAATAAGAATATAATTCACCTTTAAATTCAAATAGACAAGCAAAATGCAATAAGAGTATTATTATACTAATGTTGCATTTTTTTTATTTAAAAAATACAATCGCCGTTATTGATCTAACCGGTCTTGATAAAGCTGCTACATATGAAATTGAAAGAGTTGAATATGCAAATGGGGTAGCACCAGATCCACAAGCCACCCAATTCACTGAATTAAAAAAGAGCGATGGTGGCACTGTAACTAGCACATTAAAATTAATTGCGGAATCAACTACTATTAAATCTATTAGTTATAACTCAAGCGATACTAAAGCAACAATTGAAGTTCAATTTGATGAAAAAGATAAAGAGTTTTTAAAAGATCGTTATTTTAAATTTGTCTTTAAACCAATTAGCGGTGGTAGAAATGTTGAGGCAACAGGGCAAGTAAGTAATGCAAATGGAAGTGAAGCTAAAATTAATTTAGAATTTAATGGAAGTCCAACATTAGAACCAGCTACTTATTATACTATTGAAAAAATTGAGAATGTTAAAGAAAATGGTGCAGGAGCACCAGCAGGCGCGGCGTCCACTGCAAATGATGAATTCCATCCCTTAACTAAGATTAGTTATCAAGCTGGCATTAGCCAGAAAGCTTTTTTTGCAACCAAGCCACAAATTAGTGATATTGAATTTGTACAAAATAGTGAAACTAGTTATACTGCAACTTTTAATATTAAAGATCCCCTCGCTGGACAAACTAATTCTTTTGAAGGTAAAAGTGTCAAAGTTTACTATGAGAAGCTTCCAAAAGATAAGATAGCTGAGAAAAATACCTTTGCGATCGCTAATCCAACAAATCAAGCAGATCAAACTATTAAATTAAATGGAGATGTTAAAGAAAAAACTGCAACCATTTCCGGAAACAGCTTTAGTGTCAGATTAGATGATCTCGATAAAAATGCTTACTATAAAATTCTTGGGGTCTCTGTTGATTTAAGTAATGATAATACTAAATTAACAACAGATTCAGAAATCAAGGATAGCAGCAACAACTACCTATTTAATTTTGCAAATAACATCTCTGATGTTAACCGTTCTTTCCATGTCATCCCTGAGAGTGCTACAATTACTGAGGTGCAACAAGGTGAGAAATCACTAAATAAAGCAAAGCTCACCTTTACTTTTGATAAAGACAAAGGGGACTTCTTCTTAGCTAATAATAGTTATAAAGATAATTTAAAATTAGTTTATCGTGGCATTGGTGGTAATAGTCAAGCTCAGGAAGTTAATTTAACTAAAATGTCAGGTGATGAAAATAGTGATTCAACTGAAGTTAAATTTGAAGCTAATATTAGTCAATTGGATCCAGGAAGCTTGTATAGCATCATTGGCATTAAAGATAAAAGAACTGAAGATCGAGAGCGATTTAAGCAAGCTAATACATCCGTTGGTCCTTATCCAATTGTTTATACATTTGGACCATCTACAACAAGAACTTTTGCTACACTAGCTTCAATAGCCGAAATCCGCAGCTCAGCTGTCGTTGGTGAGCAAACTGCACAAACTATTTCTATTAGATTAAAAGATCAAGGTGATACTTTTAAAAACAATGGGCAGCCCAAAATTTTAGAGCTCACTTATGCTCAAGATACTTCAGAGAATCCAACTGCTCAAGATAAAACTGTTGAAATTCCAGTAACAAATGGGCAAGGAAGCATCAAATTAACTAGTCTTGCTAAATATGGAAATTATACTATTAAATCTATTAAAGAAAAAGATACTGGTACTCCTATTTTAGTTCATGAGGAAGGTAACACTAATACTCCAAAAGATATTCCTTTTGAGCAAAGCATTACTGATAAACAGCAAAACAAATTCCAAGTTCAGCCAACTAGTGTTAAAGTTGATGATTTTAAAGTTGTAAGCATTGATAGCACAACTGCCAAAGTTAAATTCACTTTTGACAACGCCGATAAGCTTTATCTAGACAACTTTACTAACCTAAGATTAAATTATAGTGCTGCTGATGGGCGTCCTCTTACTTCAAGTGTTGGTAGAGTAACAGACGACAAAGGACAAAAAATTGTCGAATTTGATTTGACCAATTTAGAGCCTGCCAAATATAGCGTTGATGGCCTCACCTTTGAATATCCACTTAACTCATCTGAGAAAAGAGTCAAAGTAGAATTTGCTGAAAGCTTAAATATTTCAAAAAGAAGCTTTACAACACAGCCACAAATTATTGCGGCAAGGGCACAAGGTACTGGCGATAAAAGCGCAAGCTTTGAGCTTGAATTAGCTGACCCACATGCCAGTTTTGTAGGTCGGCAAGTAAAAATTGACTATCGTACTAAAAGAACAAGAGGTAGTCGTCAAGTTAGATCAGCTTTAGCTTCAGGTTTAAAAAGTGAACAAGGTAGTCTGATAACCACCCTTTTTGCTGATGGGACAAGTGCCAAAGCGCTAGTTAATATTGAAGGGCTGCGAAAAGATACCACTTATGAAATTGTGAGCATTGAGCTCATCGGTGGGCTTAAAAACCCGATGGAGATTACTCAGCCACCTGTGCCACCTGCTCAAGACTACACAATTGAAGATGATTCAACTAAAACTAATTTAATCACCAAAGAATTTACTACACTAGCTACTAGCGCACTAGTAACTCATGTCGAGTCTAGTGTTAGCTCAGCAACTAGTGCAACTGTTAAGGTATTTTTCAACTTTGATGATGATTTTCTCTTAACTAAAAATCAAGCCCTTTATCTTCGTTACCGCTCATCTAAAGGTGGTGCTTTTAAGGTGTCTCCTACTTCTGTTAGTCCAACTCGTGATGCAAAAAGAGGCTTCTACTATGAATTTAGTTTGACTGACTTAGATGAAGGTTCCAAAAACAGTTTAATTGATTTGTCAACTACAAATACTACATCTGTTGACAATGATTTAAAAATTAGCGTCGGCGGTGATGCTGCCAATATCGACAGGCGCTCTTGAACAACTACGCCAACGCTGGCCGATCTTAATTTTATTTCTTCTCAAAACTCAGCGCTGCTGCGCTTTAAGTTAGAAAACACTGGCCAAACTGACTATGATAATAAAAATGTAAAAATTAAGTATAAAAAAATTAGTGATATTACTAATAAAAATCAGTTAGATGTCGAGCAAGAATTTAGTAACACCACAACTATAACAAATGGTATTATTCAAGCTAATATTGAAAGACTTGAAAGAGGTAGTTTTTATAAATTAGAATCACTTGCAATAACTGATCCAAATGGTGCTAACGAAATACCAATTGCTTTCTCATCTGAGTTTCCTCACAACACCAATCACGACATTTTCAACACCAAAGTTGAAAATGCTTCACTGCAAGACATTGTTGTCTTAAATAATGATAAAAATGTCCACGCTGGTAAATTTGAAATTAAATTTGATGCTAGTCAAACTTTTTTGATTGGCAACTATCAAGCTGCCATTCGTTATGGTACGAAAGATAATAAAGTACCACAGTTGACCTCCCAATTTGTTGATGTAACAAAGGGAGCTGGTATGGATATCAAAGCTGATATTAGCTTAACTAATTTAGTTGCTGGACAAAACTATGAAGTAAAAGAAGTTATTCTCCAGAGAAAAGCTAATAAACAATTTATTGAAAATGTTATTTTCTTGCCACAGCAATTAAGTCTAGTTAATAATCCGGCGCAGGAAAATGGGCAAGGTGAGCTCAAATTTAAAAGTCAAGATAATCCAGCCTTGAAGACCAAGGTATCAGTCGCTGCTATTTTTTCTAATTCAACTAGAGAAAAACAAGCAACAATTGATGTTTTTTTCAACAATGTTAACCAGTTGTTATATGATGATGCACAAGTTAAATTAAAATATAAATTAAAAACCACAGGTGCTTTATCTGTTTATAGTGATGATCAAGTTCATGAGGAAACTGCTACTTTTAGTCGAGCTGAATCAAAGGCCACCTTCAATCTTGACAGCCTTATCAAAGACTCAGAGTACAGCATTGAAGCAATTGAGTGGATGGATAGAAGTGTGGATGCACCTCAGGCAGCTCATTTTAAAACAGCTAATTTTAGAAATACCGGAATTGGAACTTCTGGTGTTGAAATTCCCTTTGATGGTCAATTAAGTGATAGAGACAATTTCCAAAGAAAATTCAATGTTATTGCCCAAACTGCAACAATTAATAACATTGAAATTTCTAACATTACAAATAATGCTGCAAATTTAAAAGTTAAATTTGCAGTTCAAGATGATGCTTATTTGCACAATCAACAAATTGCTCTAAAATTAAAACAATTAGCTAGTGCTTCTCAGGGGCAAAACCAACAACAATTGATAGTTTATTCTAAACAAGCCGACATTGATGTAGCAAGCCAACATATGAGTGATAAAGCTCGAGCTGGCGAGATCGAAGCCACTTTTGATTTATCACAATTAGAAGCTGGATCTAAGTATCAAGTCGAGAGTGCCATTATTAGTGGTAAAACTGTTACAGTTAATTTGAATAGCACTATTGACACAGATGCAAATAATTTCACTGATGCTACTCGAAATCGGGCAACATTTGTTACAAAAACAGAGATTACTAATATAGTAGCTTCTAATATCGGCGACAATAGTGCAAATCTTATGGTCACCCTTGCCGATAGTGGCCAAGTTTTAAATGGCAAAATGGCCAAATTAAAACTCAAGCCAATTAGCATTGTTGGTCTTAACAAAGATGTCGGGAATGCCCAACCCGTCGAAGTCACCGGAATGCTTACTACTACTACTACTACTACTACTACTACTAGTGGAGTATTTAACTTTACTAGCATGAACAAACTCCAAAAACATACTCGCTATGAAGTTGAGTCTTTCACAGTTGATGATTCCACCTTTAAAGCAAGCAATTCTAATTCAGCAAGCATTAGTTTCTCAGATGACTTTGGTACAAATAAAATATTAGAAGCTAACAAATTTGTTACCACCACAGGTAGCACTCTTGAATATGATAAAGCTGATAATCGTCCTGATTTAGATGGAAATAAAATTATTAATGGTTATTCAACACGAGCAACAGGAGTTGATTCAGCAGAAATCGAATTTATCTTTGATAAACTTAATGTCGCAATTGCTAGAGGTCACCAATTTGAATTGTATTATGCCAAAATTTCCACTGGGCGTGAAACAGATGAAAGGGGTGGTGGTACAACTCCGGATCCTACATCCACAGTCAAAAAAGCTACTACTCTTGCTGAAGTGCAAGATATCAATGGTGATGCAGCTCACGGGCGTTTAAAATTCATTCTTAATTCATCTAATAGTAGTTTAGATCATTCTTCAACTTATGCAGTCGTTGGTATTAATAATACTACTACTGGGAATTTTATAACACTTTCTAATTTGAGCGGGGTTAGCCCAGCTAGTGTTGCTGGTAGTTCTGTTACCATTCCTACAATAAATGGAGATAAACAAGATACTATCAAATTTACAACTCAGATTCCGCTTCCAAAGGTAACCAGTATTGAAGTAGGAGATAGTACTCCACTTAATGATGGTACCTTTAATGGTGATTACGCATTTGAAACTAAGATAACTATTCAATTTGATAAAAATGCAGAATATGCTTTTGATGATACAACTGTTATTCCTAATAATAATTTCAAAGTTCGTGTTCGGGCACAAGAGCGAAAACGTTTTGTAGTAGAGAGAAATCGTAATAGTGATGGAACTAACAGAACTGAAAAATTCACTCAAAGTGAAACTGGGTTTAACTTTGATGATACTGAAACTAGTTTTGGAAATGGAGAAAAATATCAAGTTACTGATTTACGATATTTTCCTGATCCTTTAGGTAATAAACTTGAATTCAAAATAAAAGCCAATGACATTCGTAGATTAATGGGCGCTGAGTTGGAATTCCACATTGGTCAAGATAAAAGTACAAGTAATACTCTAAAATACTACAAATATGTTGGTCACGGTGGTCGCAACGGAAATGACAAATTAGCCACTCAGCAATCTGAGGCCGTTGTTATTGATAGAAATGCTGAAGGTAATAAAATTACTGCCCAAATCAAACCACAAATTCTCATTGAAGATGCTGTCAATAGTGATGTCATCATTCCTGGGTTGATCGGCTATACCTTTGCAGTTTATGATCCTCTTCACTATTTAAAAGAGGTGGATCCTTTTGCAGATCCAATTGCGACGGATCTACGTTATTTACTAACACCTTATTCAACTTTTGCTGGAAATATTGAATTTAAAGATGTACCTCATAGTGTAAATTTAAGTAATAATGTAACTACTAATAATGGTAATATTCTACTTGATACTGGAATCATTAATACTAACCGTGACGTAGGGAAATTCAACCTAAAAAATCCCTTTAGTGAGAGATATACAAGAAGAAATGTTGATGACTTTCGAGTATTAGGTGGTTATAGAGAAAATAATTTATCAACAATAGGTGGTAATTTAGTACAACGGTTTAATCAAACTAAACCACAATTTGTCCGTATTTGATCCGCTGAAGACTACAATCATTTTTTAAACCGAGGTGGTAATGCTGATTCATTACACTACGGTCGTGATACTGCTTTTATTACTTTCTACTATTATGTAGAAGATGAATTAAGAGGTGGACAGAGAAATCTAGATAATAGAGACTTTAGAAAAAATTCAAGTATTGCTAAACAATTTATTTTCTTTGATTTAACTAAACTCAAATTTTTTGAAACTGCAAAAAATAGAAACTCAACCATTGTGCGTAGAAACCCAATTAGAAGTATTTTTACTTTTCCACATAGACACAAAGATGATATTGCCTTGCCACAGTTAAAAAAAAGAGATTATATAAATGCTCGTTTTCCACATATTTCGTTTGCTCCAACTGACAGATCACCTTTATATTTAGGAACTAGTCCTGATGGACAAAGATTTGATAAATATATTAATTTAAAAATTGGTTATGATGGTAGAGCAAATCAAAACAATAGTAGTTCAACATTAAGATATATTGCTGTTGGTAATAATGATCGATTTGTTGGTATTAATTTTAACAATATTCCTGGTGGTGATAAGGGCGGTTATGCCTACTCAACAGGTCAAAATGGTGGTGGTGGTGGAAGTCTACTAAACGATAATCAATCTGGTTCACTAAAATTGGATTTTAATTCAATACAATATCGTGATATTTATGCAAGAATATATGATGTTGAGTATAACCGGGGAAGCAAACAATTAACAGCAAAGTTTGCTTGACCAAATACTTTCGCCAGTGAAGTTTTTTTGACTAGAGGTAGAGGACTACAACCCAATCATTATATTCAATTAACAGCTGCTTTTAAAGCAAGAGATGGAAAAATATTTCTTGCTGGAACTAGAAACAACACTGCTGCTAGCCCATCTCAACAAATTCAGTTTCTTAATGATCAATACTTTACAAATTTTACTTTTGATTTAAATAATTTTACCCAGGGAAGCAATCCTTACCGCCCTCATGTTGATGGTCCGCTAACTCTGTTAGGATTTTGAGGTCGCTTTGCTAAGGGGGAAGACCGAACTAACAACCCTCCCGATGCCGTTGCGCGTACCATCTACTATCAACCAGACCAATATTACACCTCAATTGTTAAAACAATAAAATGATAAAAAACTAAAAAATACTAACAAAGGAGATAAATAATGAAAAAAATCTCAAAAACTAAAAAAAGAGCTCTTGCCCTAGTTTTTGTCGGCCTCATGGGCCTCTCTTTTGGAACACTGCTGATCATTCCTTATTTATTAAGGAATTGATCAGCGCTGCAATACAGAGTCATCGATTTATCATCGCAAATTAGCGATGATAAATTAAAAGTTGATTTTAGCTTTAGTGACCAAGATAGTTATAAGCTTGACTATCAACCTCTTGATGTCTATATTTATAGTGATAGCAAACAAAGCAAGCAAATTGGGAAAGCAATTGCTACCTATGATGATTTTCGTCATGGATATACCTTTGTTAGTGATATGCAGCAACTCTCTGCGGGAAACCGTTATTATTTTGCCATCAAACAACAAAGTGAATATGCCTCTCGTTTTGGAGCAAAAAAATATTTTGGCTTTGGTGAGCATGTTAGCAATTTTGTTAATATTCCCGCCGCTGTTAACAACATTAATTTTTCTAAAATTAATGAACATAGTGCTCTCGTGCGTATCAATTTTGCTGATGAGATTAAATCATTAGAGGGCAAAACTGTTGCTCTTGAGTACTACTATTTACCAAAAGATGTTGATGCAAAAACTGTTGATAAAGCTCAACAGCGGGGAATCATTACCTCTTATGTCGATGCTGCCAAAGTTGAAAATGGCCATGCCGATTTTCAACTTAACAATTTAGCATCTGATGTTGCCTATTATGTCGCTGGTGTCAAACTAGTCGAAGCCGACAATGCCTCAGTTGAGTTAGCACCAAAAATTATGCAAGATGTCAAAATGGAGCACGACTATGCTTTTGCGACACAAGCCATTGATTTGACCATTGGTTCAATTTCGAGCACAGATGAGATCAATTTTGGGAAAAAAATTGTTGTCAATTTTAATCCTTTACCACTGCTCTCCAAATTAAATGGGCGTCTTGTTGAGCTCAAATATAAAAATTTGCTCACCAATGAAATTCACTCTGTTGTTACTCATTTAGAAAACAATGTAGCAACTTATAATTTGACAATTAATGGCAAAAATAAAATTGATTTGGGCTCCAGTTATCAAATTATTAGTGCCAATGTTAGTGGTGCAAATATTAATTTTGCTCCAAATGCCCTCAAAGAATTTCATACTCAAAATGGCATTGTTGATCTTGAGTCAAAAATTGGTGCTACTGAAGCACAAATCAATGTTACAATTGCCTCTGTTGACCACGTTTTGGGCTCTGAGGTCAATTTGGCAATCAACCCAGTTTCAGCCAAAGCGCTCAAAGCTAATTTGGTACACCTCAAAGATAATTTATACCAAGCCAGCTTCGACGTCTCTGGACTAGTTAACGATAAAGACTACACCATTGATCGTCTTTATTTGAGCCAATTACCACAAAATTCGATTTTTGCCAACAATATTGGCAATGATTATCGGCAAATTGCTTGATCATTGCCGCTTGATAATCCAAGAGTAGAAAAGCGCAATTTCCACTCTGGAATTAGTGATCTTTCGGCATTTTTAAAAACTATCCCCGCAGTTAGTGCCAATAAAGTCGTCATCAATGCCGGCTTTGATGAGACAAGTGCTTATTTAAATAATAAAGCACTCCGTTTTGTCTACCGTCAAGAAGGCTCTCCCACTAAATTATATAGTGAGGCCGCCATTGCTCTTGGAAACTCAATAAGTGTTGATATTGAGCAATTTAACTTCGGTCAAAAATATATCATTGAAGGCCTCGAGCTTGTTGACCAACCAGACATTTTGGTAAAATTGCTCTATGATCCAACTCCAAGTGGACCTTTTAAACTAAAAGAAAATGAATTTTATACAAAAGCTCGAGTTGATGAGATCAGCTTTAGCGACATCAAAGAAACTAGTGCTAAAGTTAAGCTGCACATTTTAAGCGCTAGTGAGCAATGAGCAAATCAAGTTGACAAGGTGGCCCTTGCTTATGGGAGTGCACCAGGGGTGGTCTCTTTTTCCAAAACTATTGATTTTAATGGAAATTCATTACAAAAAGATGAAAGCGGATTTAGTTTAGAATTTGAGCTTGACAAGCTTGATCGGCGTACTGATTACTACATTGGTGATTTAATTTTTGGTAAATTAAATCCACTTTTTAGTGGTGACAATATCGTTGCACTCAACAAACATTTTCGCACTACTTTTGCTAATGCAAAGGTTTTAACAAGTGACTTTTTTGCCGTTAGTCAAAATAGTGCCACCGTCGAAATTCGCTTTAATCCCGACACTGATGCTTATTTAGATGGTCAAAAATTTGCTCTTAAAATTAAGAAAAATGATGGTCAGGAACTAGAGCTTGGCGAAGCGACTGTCGAGCACTCTAGTCTACGAGTGAATTTGGGCAACCTCGATCCAGGAAGCAAGTACGAAGTTGTTGGTCTTGTTTATAAAGAACCGGGAGCAGGTGTTACTACTTCAGAAGAAGACAAAGCTGAATTTGCAAAAATTAAATTTAATTTAGATGATATTCAAAATAAAAGCGATGTTTTCTACACCGAACCAAGTGTGGAGAGTATCAGCCAAGAAGAAAATAAAGAAGAATCTGTTAAAATTAATATTGGCCTTAGCTTAAAAAATCCTAATTATCAAACAAAAGCTAATAATATTAAATTAGTTTTCCGTAATAAAGAAACTGGTCTTGTTCAAGAAGCAAACGGAACTTTTGATCAAACTAAAAACCAGGTAAGCTTTAATATTACAGGGTTAGAAAAATTATCTCACTATCACATTGAAGCGCTGACCATTGATCAACAAAATATTCCTTTTAATGCAAATATTCAAGACAGCTCTAAAGACTTTTCAACAGTTGCAACTACTGCAACGGTGATAAAAGTCGAACAAACCAGCAAGACTACAAGCAGCATCGGGGCAACAATTGCTTTTGATCCAACAAAAGATGCTTATTTAATTGGTGATAAAATTAAGGTGACCCTTTCACCTGAGAACAATCCTAGCGCAGAATCGCTCACCGCTGAGGCGACCGTTGATGATGAGCTCACCGCTGATTTTGTTTTTGATAGCAAAGCAATTGCTGGTCAAAAGTATAAAATTACTAAAATTGAAGCTCTAACCACTACCGATGAGAAAAAGCAAAAAGGTCTTGTTATTCCGCCAAAAGATGTTGGATTTAACTACAGTCCAAAAATTACTGACGCTGATAATACAAAAGAGTTTTTTACCAAAGGTGAAGTTGAAAAAATTGAGTATTCTAATGTTGCCCAAAACTCTATTACAGTAAAAGCCACCTTTAAAGATGATGAAGATTACTTTACTAGAGATGGCCAAAATGGCACTAAAACTGCAACACTTACTTATAAAAATACACGTAATAATGGAATTTTTACCAGCACTGCAGTTGTTACTAACAAATCTGCAACATTTAGCTTATCTAATTTAGATAAATATACTGACTTTGAAATTCAAAGTATCGATATTTATAACAATCAAGATCCTGCTGTCCAGTTTTCAGAAGTTGCAAATAATCAAAAACAATTTAACACCACAGTTGAAGATATCCAAGTTGCCGATATTACTTATTCAAATGTTACAAAAAACTCAGTTGATGTCAAAATTAGCTTTGATACTTTCAAAGATTTTTATCTAGACGGTAAAAGTGTTACAATTAATGTTCAAAAAGAAAATAATGCTGGTCAAAGCAATTCCGTCATCGAAAACACCACAAATATTAAGAAAGTTGATGGTAAATTTGAAGCTAAGTTTAATTTACAAAGACTTGATGAAGGGACTAATTTTAAAATTAGTGGTATTTCCCTTGTTAACTTGTCTGCCAAAACTTTAAAGGCAACTCATCAAAATCAAGCCAATTTAATGCCAGATTTTGAGGTAGTTAATCATTATCCAACTACTCCCGGTTATACTAGTCCTGAAACCAATTTCCAAGATATTAGTAATAATCAAGAAAGCATTAAGTTTTCCACTGATGGTGTAGTCCAATCTATTACCACTGAAGGCTTAATGCAAAATTCTACTAGCATAAAAGTTAGATTCCAAAATGAAAACACCACCAATGAAGATATCAAATTTAATGGTAAGATGGCTACCATTGTTTATACTAATCAAGACACTGGCCAAATTTATCAAGCAACAGCAACAATTAGTAACAATGAAGCAACATTTAATCTTACTAATTTAGTTAAATTACAAAAATATGTTTTTGAATCCATTACTATCAACAGAAAAGTGGGTATTCACCGCCTTGATCTCCAAAAAAACTTTGATGAGAATCAAAAAAACTTTGTTACTCCGATAAATACTGTCGAAGTTATCAATATTGCAAAACAAGCCACTGGTCAAGATGGTGCTAAAGTTACCATTAGTTTTAACAACAGTTTTGATGGAATTTTAAACAACAAATTTAAAGCTAAGCTAAAATATAAAAAGGCGCCAGGTGGGACACCAAATGGAGTTGAACAAACTTCTGGCGAAGTTGAGATCAAAAATTTCAAAGCAATTTTTGATTTAGCTAGCCTTGAGCAATCACAAACTTATCAAATTACTGGTGTCGAGCTTGTTGATAAAGGCGATGCAAATGGACTACAGTTATCTAAGTCAAAAAATACTGCTGGAGGCATTCAAGCTAATCCAATCGCTGTTAATTTTGAGTCTACCATTAACACAAATGCTAATAAACAAAAAGACTTTTATACACCTTCATTAATTTCTGCTATTAATAAAGGAACTCAAAGTGATAATGCAAGCAATAATATGGTAATCACCGTTGCCGATCCGCAAGGTGCTTATAAGAATATCACTACTGCTACTTTAATATTAGAAAATAAACGAACTGGGCAACTATTAAATATTAATAAGACTGCTGAGAATTTAGGCTCAGACAATCGCACTTTTACTTTTAGTGCGACAGATCTTGAAAAATTTGATGAATACCAAATTAGTGATTTACTAATTGATGGCAAAAGTGTTGGTTTTCAAAGAAAATTAACTGAAAATGACAAAAAATTCCGCACTACTGCAAACAGTGTTTCAGTGAGCTCTTTCCAACAAATTGACAAAGAAAGAAATCAAGCAATTATTCGCTTTAATTTTGATGTGCAAAAAGATTGATTTTTACCTAAAAATAAAGTAAGACTCACTTTTGAAAACAATGAAGTTAACACCGTTGGTAAATCAAAAAATAAAAGAGCTGTTAGTCAAAATTATGAAGCTGTTATCGCCGAAGATGGAAGTTTGGAATTCACCATTGATAAAGAGGAAAACTCTACTGCGCTTGATCTTGGAAACAAATTCGATGTTAGCAGATTAGACTTTATTGAAGAGCAAAATGGTCTTGGAAAAATTACTTATCCAAAGCAGACTCTTAATCCAAACATTTCATTAAATAATATAAATGGTAATAAAACCTTTAAAACTAAAGGATTTATTACTCAAATTACAAAAGAGAATTTAGCTTCTCAAACAGCTCAATTTCAACTTAAAATTGAAAATGCTGACTTAATTGGTCAAGTTGTTACTCTTTACTACACCGATTTGGAATCAGGGATTCAACAGCAACAAGTTTCTACTGGTTTGCCAACTGCCGATTCAGGTCAAACCGCCTTTCAAATTTCAGCTCTAAAAGATCTCAACCGTTATTTCTTAGATCATATTGTTATTAATAATGGCGCTGCTGCCACTGGTGACAACCTCTTAGAATTTGATCAAAGTGTGCAAAATACTGATCGTGTCTTTTATACTACTCCAAATACCATTGATATCGATTCTATCGAAACCAAATATGATGCGACCAGCAAAACCGCTGTTGCAAGGGTTAAATTTGCCGATCAAGCTAGCCAATTTTTAGTTGGTAAAAAAGTAAAAATTAGCTATCAAGCAAAATTGAACGGTCAAGATTATGGTACACTTTTAACATCTGAGATTGATGGTGCAAATGCTGCATCTGTGATTAAAAATGATGCCAGTGCAAGCTTTAAATTAAACGGCGCTACTGCCCCAGTTAACATCAACAATTTCAACATTAGTGACACTACCAACTATGATGCAGAGACCAATACCTATTCTCAAGATCCAAGTGGCACTCGCGCGCTTAATTTGACAAATACTGCCTCTAGCTTAATTGATGGAATTAGCTACGAAATAAAAGATGTACAACTTCTTGATACAAATCAAAATAATATGGTAGAATTAAACAACGCTGCCATTTCAACTCACTTTGCAGCTATTAAAAATCAGGGTGATAAAACTTTTTCCACCTTGCCAATTTCAGCAATTGCTTATGAGGTCAAAACCCAGGAGCAGCTTGATAAAGTCAGTGCGAAAATCTTTGTTTATTATTTATCTAATGAGAATTTAAGCAATAAAGCTGACAAATTTGAAATTGCACTTTCTAACTTGACAACCAAAAGCTTTACTAGTGCAAAAGCAAGCCACGTTGAGCAAGTGGGGACTGCACAAGTTGGTCAAGGAGCAACTAATTTCTGAAAAGTTAGCTATGAGGTTGACTCTTTAGAAAAAGCTTCACTATACAACATTGACTATAGTGCTTATAACAATGACAATATTGACATCTCCCGTTATGTCGATGGTAGATTGACTAATCCAGCACCAACTGATGCACTAAAAACCCATTTTAGTACCCCCGGAAGACAAACTAAAATCGTTGATGTTAGTTATAATAATGTCACTGATGATAACAGCGCTAGTGTAACTGTGCGCTTTGACGACCCTGATGCTTTTCTCACAAGAAATGCTCTCCAAGTTAAGCTAAAATACAGCACTGTCGATGGTTTTGCACTTAATAGAACTGATTTAGAGAGCAAGCCAGTCACTGTGGTCAACAATATTGCCACTTTTAATCTCAAACAATTAGCACCGGCGAGCACTTACAAAATTGACGCCGTTGAAGTCATAGGGGTGCCCGATATTGCCGCTGGCAACAGCACTAATTTAAAAATTAAGCTTGTAGCAGAAAATCAGACTCAAGCAGCTGATTTATCTAGTTTGCAGCCTGTAAGCACCAGAGATAAAATTCAAGAAGACAACCAATACTACTTCCACACTAAAGCACAATTGGTTAGAGCTGAGTTTACCTCAACTATGGGAGCTCAAAATACAGATACCTCAGGCACACTAACGGTTACCTTTAGTGACAAAGGAAGTCATCCAAAAGCAACTAGTGGTTTTGTCGAATTTATAAAAGTGGATCCTTTAGGTAGAAGGCAAAATCCAGTAGTGGCAACTTCGACAGCTATTTATGATGTTGCTAAAAAACAAATCAGTTTTTCACTATCTAATTTAGAAAAGTTGACTACCTATCAGGTATTGCGGGCAAGCATCGGTGGAGTTGACTACAGTAGATCTTTTGCCAATAGTGATCGATTATTTTTTAGCACAACAGCTGCTAATGCGCAAGTGCTCAATATTGAACATATTGAATTGCAAACAACTCAAGAGAGCAATAAGCCAAACAGTGTTAGTGGAAAAATTAAGTTTGACTTTGGCATCATTGACAACTTTTTAGTCCAAAAAGATTTAAAAATTACTCTTATGGACAACACCCCGGATGCTACAGGCGGTCAACCTCCTGCTGCGCCCATTAGCATTATTGCTAGAGTCAACAATGATAATAAAGGACCTTCTGTTCAATTTGACTTAGCTAATGCTTCTCCAGCGCTCAAAGCGGGACACCAATATACAATTAGCAAAGCTGAAATTGTTGGTCAGACGGGAACAACTGTACAATTTGCTACTAATGCTTATAATAATACAAGTGGGCAAGAGTTAATGCCACTAAAGTCCTTCTGAACACCAGGAAATGTTAAAACTATTGCACTCAAAAATGCTGCTCAACCAAGAGAGCTGACCTTCTTGCTGCAAATCACTGGTGATACAGCTGAGCTAAACAATAAAACTGTGGGAATTGAGCTTGAGCAAACCGGTGATAGAGTCTACTATGGAACAACTACAACAGCCAGCAGTGGTGCTGGATCTACTACCAGCAACCAATTGACAGTCGAGATTCCGGCTAATGGTCTCATACCGCTGAGCGGCTATACTGTCAAAAAAATCTATGTTGATGGAAAAGAATTTCCAATTGATTTCAACGCTGTGAAGCAACACTTTACAACTGCGGAACACTTTACTATTCAAAAAGTCGAATTTGATGAAAAAAGCAACACTGAAACTTCTAGCAAAGTTAAATTATTTTTCAATCCCGTTGATGACCACTATTTACAAGGAAGACAAGTTAAGCTCAAATATAAAAACACTCGTGGTCAAGATAAAAGCGAACATCTTCTTGATACTGTTGCTATGGTGCAAGAAAAAGGATCTGGTCAAGATCGCCAACTTTTTGCTGAATTTGACATTCCTGTGGTAAAATCTTATACTGGAGGCAATACTACTACAACTCACTTGTTAAACTCTAATATTTATCAAGTAACAGGGGCAGAAATTGATGGCTGAAATCCTATTCATAATGTAAATGTTGCACCTACTTATGAATTTTCTTCAATTCTTGCACCAACCTCTGCTGATACACTCAAACAATTTAGTACTAAACTTTTAGCACCGACGATTAAATCGGTATCCATTGGTGATACGAGAAATGTCGGCGGTGGTGAGCGAGATTATCGGGCTACCATTCAGGTTGTATTTGATGATCCGCTAGCGCTTGTTAATGAAGCAGATTTAAATAGTATAAAATATCATTTGTATAAACTTGATGACAGCGAGTTGGATGCAACAAGTAATAGTAGCAGTAGTGGAGTTCGATTTGAAAATCCAAGACTGGAGTTTGGTCAAAATAATGCTGCTGAGCGAACTTTAAGTGTTGATATCGTCGGTGATGCTCGTCAGTGAAATGTCAAAAACAATAGGAATGGCGAAAATCAACTTAAATTTGGTATTGAGTTTCCTTATTATACTAATTTTGCAAAAAGTTCGACTGCAAAATCTAGTCTAGAGAAAATGGGTGCCAATAATCAAGAATTGATGTTAGAAGGTAAAAAATACACTCAGGTTACTAGGGTTTCTGGCTTTATTTATGGGGCTAATGACTATGCCATTGAGCTCACCGTTTATGATCCTTTTGATCAGATATCACTTACTAAACAAGATTATGCTACTGCAAAAAATCTATTTGCTCAGAGGTATGCAAAAGGTATATTTGGAGGAGAAGTAGCTAGTGTACAACCAAATGACATAGATAATGATATAGTTAAAAGTGCTGGTTCTTACATAACTAATGAAAAGCGAATTAAAGATATCGGTCAGAATATCAGTAGACGTGGAGATCTTACTACTTTTACTGGTAATAGGAATTATGCTACTCTGGCAGCTACCAAATATGATGTTAAATTTAAGTGAAAAAAATCACTTCTTAACCTAAAAGGTATTGGACAAAAAAGTAATATTCCAGCTCAAAATTATGAGCCAGTTTTTTCTCCAACAACTTTAAGAGGTGATAGAAATACATTAGCTAAACAAATTGCTAGAATTCGACCTTCTGCTTTTGTTACAAATGCTGAAAGCATAGGCAGTGGTGAATACAAATTTAATTTTAAACATGTTGATGATAATGGAAATGGATTTAGTGAAGTAACACCAGAGACTGACTTGTATATTCGCCTTATGGATGTCTCCAAGGTTGACACTAGCAGTGGTCAACTAGTAGATAATTCAAATCCAACTTTATATAAAAAAATCTGATTTAATTTAACAGGTGCTGACGAAAAAGGTAAAAATTTAGCAGCAAAAATTATTCAACTTGATTTTGCAAGCTGAAAAATTAATGATATTCCAATGCTTTTTGCTCAAGATGCTCCAGATGTTTGAAATACTTTCCAAACTATGTATCATTCAGACTCAGTTTGATCAAAATGAGTTAATACTCCTGGAGTTTTACCCGTGTTAGAATCACATAGAAGAAATAATTTAGTTCAAACTCCAATTAAAAATACTGATAGATTCAACACTTTTATTGGTCGTGCTGCTACTTATCCACCAGTTGATACTGATGATGAATGAAGAAATAAAATAGGAGCATCTCCTTTAATAAATGAGCCACAATTTGGGATTCAAAATAGTGTTTATAATTCTGAAACTGGTGATTTTAAAGTTTATTTCTATTATGATTCTAACAAAAGACTGCGTTCAATTGTGCCAACTGTTGGCTATGCAATTTTTGTCAACGAAGCAGGTCACACTTACTTTATTCCAAAAGCAAGCGGTGATGGAATAAATTTAGATAGCGATTTTAACTACACTGATAAATCAGTAACATTTAACTTAAAATCGGCAGCTATTCCAAGTGATCAGCGACCAAAGTTGGGTGAGCGTCTCTATTTTGCTGGAATTGGAATTACACCATATTTTGATACAAAACTAGATGATCCACAAAACCAAATATGATCATTTGATCCTGCTACCTATCAAGCTTGAATTAATCCAGGAGCTATTGTTCCAACAAACCTTCTTCTCAACTATCTATATCTGATTCCATTTTTAAAAAGATCAACAGCTGTTAATATTATTAAATATACTTAATTGAAAAATGCAACTGATGTTGCATTTTTTATTATTTCATTGAATATTATTTTAAATAATACTTTAGAGAAAATTTAGTTATAAATTTTATTTTTAACATTAAGATTTTGACTACAAAAAACAAAATTAATTATTAAAATATTTCCCTTATTTTGAAATTAAGAAAATCTCCAATATAAGAAAAAAATATTTTTTTGTATCATTTTTTTAAAATACTAGTATAATATAATGTATATTTAAAGAGAAAGGAATCAACATATGAAAACAATATTAGTTGCCAAACAAGCGTATAATATTCAAAAATCATCTTTTAATAATATGGTTTTATTTTTTGTTGATTTCTTTTTTAACATTAAAAATAACGCTATTGTCGATATCAATGCTTTATCATTAATTTGAACTAAGAAAATGTATCACTTGATATCATAACTTGCTAAAATTTAAAAAATTTATTTTATAATTATTTTTATAAATAAAACAAAATTTTCATAGATTAAGCAAGTTGTACAACTTGCTTTTTTATTTTAAAAAACTAAATAACACAAGGAAAATATATGCTGCAGAGTAATTTTACAAAAAAACAAAAAAACAAATTGCAAAGCTTATATGTTGATCAACCAAATGATCAATCTGGCAAAACGCAAATTGATGATAACAAAATTTATATGGTTGCAAGAAAAAAAAGAATATAAATCTAATTGATTAAAATATGTTGACCTAGATTCTTTTTTAATTCGTTTTCTAATAAAATTTATTAAAATCTTCTTAGAGTTTTTAGTTGTTGCTTGAATTGTTTTAACATTAGTATTCTTTTTGATTGACTCAATCCCTGGTGAGCCACGCTTTCTCGATGGTCTAAGCCCTGCACAAAAAGCAGTTGAGAAAAAAGCGTATGGTTTAGATTTACCAGCAATTGAAAGATATTTTAATTATTTAGGTAAATTTTTACAATTCGACTTTGGTGTCTCTTATAGTTTGAGACCAAGAGTCCCAATCAACAATTTTATTTGAGAAAGATTTTTGACCTCATTTTCAATTGGAATATTTTCAGTTTTCTTAACTATTGCAATTGGTGTCCCTTTAGGAATAGCAGTTGGTAAAAATCCTGGTAAGTTTTTAGATAATTTTGCCACTGTGTGAATCGCTATCTTTTCATCAATTCCCTCACTAGTTTTTGCTTTAACTTTATTAATAATTGGTCAACAAAGCGGTCTCCCTTATATCTTTAATGTTCAAGATTTTGCAACTTTTATCCTTCCTGCACTAGCACTATCTATTGGCTCAGTTATTAGTTATGTTCGTTACATTCGTTTTGAATTAAACAATGAATTAAACTCTATCCATGCCAAATTTGCATATTTAAAAAATTTAACAAGAAATCGTTTTGTTTGAACACATGCACTTAAATCTTCACTTTTCCCAATAGCAACTTTTTTCCCATCAGTGGTTTTAGGTTCATTTATAGGTTCAATTTTTGTTGAAAAAATCTTTTTAATAGCCGGTAGTGGTGGAATAATGGTTGATGCTATTCAATCTAAAGATAATAATATTATTTTATTCCTAGTTATTATTTATTCATTGCTTACTATAGTTTCTTATACATTACGTGATATTAGTTACGAATTATTAGATCCAAGAATTAGAAGGAGAGCAAAATAATGGAACAGAAATTACCTTCAATTAGCAATTACATTGATAAGAATCTTGCGCCAAATGCAGTTTTACAACCGCTAGCTTATCAAATGTGAAAATTGATGAATGCAGAAGCACAAAATTTTGATCGTAGCTTTTTTAAAGAAACATCAAATACCTTTGTAGAATTAGTAAATCGTTTTTCACGTTCATTTTCTGGCGTTTTTGGTGTAGTTATTATTGCATTTTTAATAATTCTAGCACTTATTATTCCTTTTACAACTGGTTCACCAACAGAGCTTCGTCCTTCATTAAAATATGTCAATTATTTTACTCAAGGTTTTATTTTAGGTACAGATAGTCAAGGTCGCGATGTTTGAGCAGTGCTTTGACATGGTCTTCGTTTTTCACTTACTTTAAGTATAATTGTGGCAATTTTAGATGTTACCCTTGGTACTTTTTTTGGAGTTTTAATGGGTCATTTTGATCTCTTTGACAAAATTTTTACTTTTATAATTAAAATTATTTCTAATATTCCAACATTACTAGTGCTTATTTTAATGACTTTAGTATTACGACCAAGTTTTTGAGTATTAGTTCTCTCATTTATTCTTACAGGTTGAATTGGACTTGCTAACCAAGTGCGAGCGCAAATTAAAAGAGCAAAAAACTTTACTTGAGTAGTAGCTTCGCGAGTTTTAGGTACTCCTGCTTATAAAATTTTATTTAACTTTGTTCCTTTAATTATTCCATTATTAATTACTAATATTGTCTTTGTTATTCCAGGAACAATCTTAGGAGAAACTGGACTTGCCTTTATTGGACTTTCGCTACCTAATGTTCCAACTTTAGGTAACTCAATTAACTCAGGAATTCCAGTCGTTACTTTATATCCAAGATATGTTCTAATTCCTGCCTTTTTCCTAGTTTTACTAACATCTTCAATTCAAATGATCGGTAATGCACTACAAGATGCTCTAAGGAGACAAAGATAATGGAATACCAAAAAATTGATTGCAAAAATTTTGAAAATTCAAAATTGTGTTTAAATTTAAACAAAAACATTGATAAATTTGAAAAAGAAGTTGCTATTTTAAAAGCTAAAAACTATTCAGAAGATGATTATCAAAAACATTTTAAAAAACTAAAAGAAAAATTTATTGCTCAAGAACTCTATATTAAACAAGGTTTTTTACAACACAAATCATTTAAATTATCTGATATTAAAAAACGAATTTTTGCATATTTTCATACAAGTTTTAATAGAAAAAATTTCAATTTTGATGAATTTGCTAAAAATGTTACATACAAACAAGTTGGAGATGAAAATTTAAAAGTTGTTGCCCAAATCAATAATTTACGTCTTTCATTTGTCAATCCTGCTAATCCTAATATTTCCAATGTTGTCATTCGTGATGCCTCAATTGATTTTTATGAAGGTAAAATTCATGCCATCATTGGTGAGTCAGGTTCAGGAAAATCAGTTATTACTTCTGCTCTTTATGGATTAACTGGTGAAAATGCAGTTATTGAATCTGGAGAAATTAAATTATTTAACAACGAAGTTCAAAATTTTACTTTCCGTGACTGAGAACTCTCTAATTATCGAGGAAAAATCATCTCTGCTGTTTTTCAAAACCCAATGTCAACTCTTAACCCAACTAAAAAAATTGGAAAACAAATTATTGAGGGAATGCTTTTAAATAAAATTGTTGCCAACAAAAAACAAGCTTATGAAAAAGCCCTTAACTACCTAAGATTGACTAAAATTAATAATCCAGAAATGGTCATGAAACTCTATCCACATGAGCTCTCAGGAGGAATGATTCAACGGGTTGTTATTTCGGCAATTTTATCACTTGAGCCCAAAATTATTGTTATGGATGAGCCAACAACTGCGCTTGATACTACTGTCCAAGCTTTGGTTTTAGATATTATTCGTGATTTACAAAAACGTCTAAAAATTACTATTATTTTTATTACTCACGACTTAGGAGTTGTTGCCTCACTTGCTGACTACATTACAATTATGTATGCTGGACAAGTTGTTGAAGAAGGTAGTCGTCAAGAAATTCTTAACTACCCACAACACCCTTATACTTGAGGTCTAATCAGCTCAATGCCTGATGTCAACAAAGGTGAGCGTTTATTATCAATTCGTGGTGTTGTTCCTTCCAATTTAAATGACATTGTTGGTGATGCCTTTGCAGTAAGAAATGATTGAGCACTTGAACAAGATTTTTATTTAGAACCCAAATTTTATAACATCTCTGATACCCATCGTGTCAAATCAGCACTTTTAGATGAGAGAGCACCAAAAGTAGTACCACCCAAAGTTATTTTAGAAAAACATAAAAAATGATTGGCAGAAAATCAATAGAGGTTACTATGAAAAAATATTTTTATCAAGAAAAGAAAACTTTATTTGGTAATTCATCCTACCGCTTGCTAACTCCAGGAACACTTGAGATGTTGAACTCTGATGGACGTGAGCCACTTGTTAGTTTTCAAAATGTCGATGTCACTTATGGCAGCGGAGCTAAGAAAAATAAAGTTATTCATGATTTATCTTTTAATATCTACGATGGTGAAGTGCTCTCTTTTGTTGGTGAGTCAGGATCAGGAAAGTCAACTACCGGAAGCGCCCTTGCCGGACTTGTCTCTCATAGTCATGGACAAATCAAAATTGGTGATTTAGTCTTACCACAAAACAAAAACAAAATTAAAGGTAAATTGCTCCAAAAATTAGTTGGTAGCGTGCAAATGATTTTTCAAGATCCTTTATCTTCGCTTAATCCCTTTAAAAATATCTTTGCAGTTGTCTCAGAAGGAATTGACAACTTAGAAGCACAACAAAAAGGTGTAATCAAAAAAATTTTTTTCGACAACTATAATGAGACTAGTTTTTACAATATTGTCAGCATGCTCAAGAAAAATCAGCAAATTAATGATGAACAATATCAAAGTTTAAAAAGTTTTTATCAACAAATTTATGAACAAAACCACAGTAGTGTTAGCCACTTTTTATATGATCACATTTATTCTTATTTAAACTCAATGGGAATTCAATATCCACCGATATTTTTTTATTTACAACAAAGAGTTGATGAGCTTAAGAAATTTGAAAATGCTACTACTAATCAACTAAAATATCAGTTGGTACTCGAACTTTTAGCCTCTGTTGGTCTTGATAGTAGTATTCTAAAAAGATTTCCTCTTGAATTCTCCGGTGGTCAACAACAAAGAATTGGAATCTCGCGTGCTTTAATTTTAAAACCAAAAATTTTAATTGCTGATGAGCCAATTTCAGCTCTTGATGTCTCTATTCAAGCACAAATTATCAATATTTTCAAAGATTTAAAAGAAAAATATAACTTAACTATTTTATTTATTTCCCATGACTTGCGAATGGTTGAATACATCTCAGATCGCATTGCTGTTATCAATCGTGGACGACTATTAGAAATTGGACCTACTAAAGAAATTATTAATAATTTTGTCCACCCTTATACTAAAAGTTTAATTGAGGCAATTCCTACTATTGAGTCACAAGGAGGCTCACTTTTAGGTTATGTTTATAATCCAGCAATGCACAATTATGATGAAAATAACCAACCAGAGTGACTTAATTTAGGGAATAACCACTTTGTTTTAGCAACAAAAGAAGAACTACGCAGATGAAAATCAGGAGATTATTCTTATGAAAATAAACAAACCAATTAATAAATTTATTATTGCGACTGCCACCGTTGCTGTTAGCTCCGGTGTAATCATTGGTGGTATTAAACTATATGCTGCAAATAATGAACTAGGTCTTTATTCAATTCAAATTCAAAATCGTGAACAAAATTTTGTCACCAACAAAAACCAAATTGCCCTTGCTGCCTTTTTAACAGCTCAAGGTGAGCAAGTTGCTAATTTTGATTTAAAAGCAATTGATGATAAATCAATTGAAAAACCAATTGTCCTCGCAGCTGAGCAACCTGGAACTACTAGAAGATTTACTAGTGAGCAATTTTTAAACTACTTTGTTGAAAGATTTGATCGTCAAACTCCTACTTTTATAGTACAAATTGGGCAAATGACCTTTGTTAATGAATACTGAGATGCTCTTGATCCACAAGAATTTATTGAATATGCTCGTTGGTTTATCAATAATGTCTCCTGAGGCCCAGATGCCATTAGTTTGCAACGTTTTGCTCTTAAAAGAGGAGTTACTAGATCTGGAAATAATCTTCTTTTAGGTCAACACAATTCACAAAGAAAAGAAGATACAAGAATTGAATTTTTCCCAGATTCTTTTTTTGGTTCATTTCCAATTCATAGTGATATCTCTGGTAAAGGTAACGCACCTGACAATTTAACTTATAAAATTTTTAATACACCTTTGAGCAAAGAGCAATTAGATTTGTATTTAAATACAATTCCACAACAACAAGTTTTAACTAACTGGGATAAAAATCATTCAATTGGAGGAATTCCCGCTACTAATTTGCTCATCAACCAAAAATTTTATAAATATGATTTAAATAAAATTTTGCTTGATACTTTTGCAAATATTGCAGAAAAACAAACAGATGTAGTAGAACAAACAACACAGAGCCAGCAAAATCAAGCAGCTAGCACGCCAAAAACCCAAGATGTTATAAGTCAAGAAATTACAAAAAAGCTTGAAAGTCTAAAAAATAAAAATGATGATTTTATCATCGCTGTTGATGAGAGTTTATCACTAGAAGACATTAAAGTCAAATTTAGTGCCGCCGCTCTTATACTAGCTGATACTCTCAAATTACAACTGCCCAAAGATTTTAGTCTTATTTTTGATGATAGTTTGCTACAACAAAAATATACTTTAAAAGCAATAGAAAAAGATCCAAACTTTCCCTCTGTTGACAGCGAAGGACTCCCACAAGCCAATATTACTTTTAGTTTCCAACTTGATGGTGAAAATCAACAAACAACTTTAGAGACTCAAAATGGGGCTCTCCAAAGACAGCAAGAAGGTGAGCAAACACAAGAGGCAAGCGAAGCAACTACCTATCAAAAAACTTTTTTTATTAATCAAGAAAAAACTGTTAATCTCACAAGCTTATTAGTTGCCGAACTTAATTTGATTATTAAAAAAGAGGTTGACAAAATTGTTAAAAATGGCTTTTATGACCTCTACAACATTAATCAAGGTCTCAACCAAAAAATTGGAATCTATCAAGGTGAAAATCAACAATTTGCCAAATTTTTCCCACTTGATGAACAAAGTGATAGCTTACATGCCCAATATGAGTATCTCTCCAATTTTAATTCCAAATATTACCAAAGTGCAACTATTATAAAAACAGAAAAAGTTTCTCCAACAGTTTTTGAGCTCACTGTTCAATTTGAAGACAAAAGTGAGAAAACTTTCACTTTTAATTTAGATAGCAAAGCTGCTGATTTTGAAGCACAATTAGAAGCTTTTCGCTCTTATAAAATTGCTATTGGTTTTCTCAATCGTAGTGTTCCACGAGTTATTCAAGAAGTTGATACCACAATTGATGGTAAAGCAACCACCCTTTATAATATTTACACCGATGTTTTTGACAATTTAATTGATACTGTTTTAAAAAATAAACCTTTTGTTGCAAGTAAATTAAATGGTAGTTATCTTGATAGCCAAATTGATGCAACTACTGGACTAAAATCTTTTAGTCACAAAAGAGGTGAACACTTTGGCTTTAGTCCTGAGTCACGAATTTCATATATTTCACTTTTAAAAGCAAGCACTCCTGAGTTTAAAACAACAGGAATTAATTACCTAAAATATGTTGGTGCTCACGAATATGGACATCACCATACCCTCCAATATGCTTTTAATGTCTCAGATCCTAAAAATAATATCATTATTAATGCTCTTCCTTCAGTTGGACAGCCAAGTGTTCAATCACTTTATAATATTGATGCCTTACAATTATATCTTGATGCGCGTTCCAGTGGACTTAAAATTGAAAAAGGAACTCCAAAAGGAGAAACTGATCAACAAGGAGTCTTTCCAGTTTTTTCTTATGATAATAACAAAAATAAAAATTCACGTTTTGAAACTACAAGTGATATTTTTGGCTCAAGCGAAAATCGCAATGTTGATAATGTAATTGCTGATCCAACAAGAAGATTTTTACAAACTTTTGATGGTCTAAAACAAGCTGCAAAATTAAGAAATTTAAAATTATATGACTTATTTTTATTAAACTCAATTGATGCTGAGTCTGGAACTATTAACCCAGGTATTGAAGGAAGAGCTAAATTTTTCCGTCATAGTGATAAATTAATTCAGCAAATTGCAAACAGTAGTGGTGCTCAAGAATTACAGACTAGCTCAAATGACAACAAACAAGAGGACAAAAAAGAAACTGATGGTTTTGTTGATGCAAGAGAGATCAAAGAGTTATATAGTGATAGCATCAAAGATGGTCTTGGTAATATAATTGAATTTAATGATCGTGGCGAGCCAATTGTTGCTGAATTTGAAAACAATGGTGATGGTACTTTTAGTGATTTAAAAGTTAAAATTTTCTATCCAAACGGTCAACCAGTAATTGATGTAAAAACCTTTAAAAAAGAAGATAGTTTACAAGAGCTACAAACTAATATTAGTGCTGTACAAAAGCGTTTTCGTGATCAAATTGTTACCAATTTCAATAACAATGGATGAAATACTACCAAAAACTTTACCAACAAATTTGTTTTAAGTACACCAGAATACAAAGATACTTTAGAACAAATTCTTAGCAACCCGATTGTCAAATCAGCATATGTTGGAACATCACTTGATAAAAAATCATCACTAGATATAAATAATTTAGAAGTTAAATTAAATATTGATGAAAAAGCCTATGATGTTTACAAGTTCTTTAGTGAACTAGATAATAAAACTTTTACTCGAAATACTAGTGATACTTTATATACGGTTTTTAACTTTTTCAAAACAAGATTAGCTGCTATCAAAAGTGGTGATATCACTGAAGACAAACTTAAAAAAGCAAAAAATTCTAGACCACAGCGACCAGATATTTTTGCTCAATTTGACATCGATGAAATTAAGCAAATTGTTCAAGCAAAAAGTTTATCTATAGATAAATTATTACCAATTTTAAAACAAAATTCTCAAAGCTTAAATTCTAATTTGAATACAACTTTGTTGAGCCAGTTAACTAATTTTGGATTTCAAAGATCAGATGATTTATTAAAAAAATTAAATTCTATTGGTAGTTTTGAAGATTCACTAATAAGAAAAATGTCTTCTGTATTAGAGTCAATTATTTTTTATAAAACAAGACAATTAAATAGTATTTTAGATATTTTTAAATATGCAATCGAACAACAATTGTCTACACAGCGAACTCGGATACCAACTGGACAAAGACAAGATCTTGCAAGAATTAGACGGGTTATTAGTATTGGAATTAACCTCTTAAAAGAAAGATTTAGAACAAAACTTTTTCAATCTTTATCACAAAATGCTAACTCAATTTTTCAATTTGCTGCCAAAGATAGTCAACAAAAATATAGTTCTGACAAGATTTTTTCCTTTGTTGGCTCTGATTTAAATGATTATCTACGGAGATTTGACCTAAAAATTGATTTAACTAAACAAAGCTTAACTTCTAGTCAAGCACAAACTCAAGAAATTTATTTAGCGCGAAGTGCGGTCTTTTTTGGTTCACAACCTTATGGAAAATTGATTCAAGGTAATAGCGCTTCTTATTACCAAAATCCAAAATATGACTATTTTGCACAAGTTAATAGTCGTTTTTCTTCAACAGTTGATCAAAGTGAGTTTAAAGAAAATGTTCCATTTTCTTCTTTAAACAGAATCGCTCCACTTGCTAATTTATTAAAATTGAATCAAATAGTTGCCGAGATCACTCCATCTAAAAACCCAACTCCTCCAGCTCCTAAAACTGCAACTAAACAAGAAGAAAAAAAAACTACAAGGATATTTTGGTTTAGCATATGAGTTTTTATTCAAAACAAATACTAGTGATCCAAATAAATTAGATACTTCAAAAATTTATTTAGATTCTTGAGATAAGGAAATTTTTGGTTTTGATAAAACTAAAAATTACTTTATTAAGGGTTCGAATAAACAAGATACCTATTTTGAAGATATCAACAAATTTATTGAATTTATTTCAATTGATCCTTTTAAATTTAAAGTTGAATCAAAAGATGGAGAATTTTTAAGAAATTGAAATATTGATTATGCATTAACTAAATTTGATTTATATCAATACAGTTTGGATAATCTTAGTTTTGCTAAAAAGTCAAGTGGTAGTCAAAATAATCAAACAATTTCTAAAAAAGATGAGCTAATTGCAGCTTTAGTTAAAAACTTTGAAGCAACAGAGCAAGAAATTGAGGCTCAAGTACAAACTTTTGCTAATAAATTATTAAACGGTTTTGAAGAGTCTACTCTTAACTTACTAATAAAAAACCAAGTTATAAATAATAAAAATATTGATCCACTATTTTTATCATCAGTTGGTTTTTCAGGATTTAAAAACTTTGCACTTAATAACAATTTATCAGCTAAACCCTCTACTAAATATGAACAACTTAGCACTCTTGAGCGGCTCAACATTCCTTTTATAAGATATGGAAGTCTACTTCAAAATAATGCACTAGTTTTAGATAATGAAGATTTTGTAAATGATGATCTTGAAAATTCTAGCAAATCACAAATATTTAAATATGTTCAAGATTTTCTTAAACAACAAAATATTAAATATGGTGAGATAGATTTATTACAATTACAATACATTATTGGAACTAAGACTTTCTTTGATAATACATCAAGCACTATTGCTGATCAATTCCAACGTACAATAACTGATTTAGAACTAACTACTTTTAAAGCGACAAATACTGTTAGATCAGAAAATAGGCCAGATGACTTTTTTAGCAACTATGTTTATAATTTCCCTGAATCGCTAACTCGTGATTTTGTCCAAATTCACTACACACCCGATGATAAAACATTGGATAATGTACCTTCATTTTTTAACAACATTTCTGAATCAAATACAGGAAATGAATACTATGTTGATTCTTACTTTACCAAAAAATGGCTAAAAAGTTTTAACCCAATTTTTGATATTAGTCAACAAAGAGATCGTACCCCACAGAAATATCAGTATTCCATTAGTCCTTATACTAATGTTTACCTTGGTGCCAATATTGCTCTTACTAGTCAAGAAAGTCTTTACAACTTTTATAAAAATATCTATCAAAATGAACAAGATTTTCAAAATCAAGGTCTCTACAATAGATTGATTTTAAATGATCTTGCTCAAAAGAGTGAAATTGAAGAGATTCCTTATGAAGCAGATGATGATTCTTCATTTATTGATACATTTTTAGCAAATACAAAATATAGTGAACAAGAAAAAGCAATTAAGGATAAGTTTGCTAGAGCAACAACCGAACTTTTAGCAAAAAAGAAAATTATTATTAATTCAATTCTTGGTGATTATGCCCAAGGCGCTACCAAAGTAGGCAACTATGATGGTAGTATTATTCAACCACTAATTGTCAACCCAACCAACTGGCGTAGTGGTTATATTAACAAAATTCAATTTTCTAACAATGGGTTTTTCAAAGATCGCTTCCAAAGAAAAGTTTTAGGTTGAGAACTCTATGATGATAATCGTAACCCTGTTGAAGATGAGAATATTTCCATCACTGATTTACAAGGTAAGCGTGTTACTAACCGGCCAGCAGCCTATTGGTACTACTTATTAAAATCTCAAGGGGTTGGTCAGCGCAATGTCTCAGGAATTTGAAGAAATGCTCAGCGCGATGAAGTTATCTTTTGAGGTTTTAACAAACTTGAAGATAATGAAAAAATTGCCTTTTTAACACTCGAAGATCCAGATAGCGGACAAAAATTTTATATCCCAGTTAATACCAAAGATACAAATAATTTATTTTACTTAAAACGCCAAGCTGATATTAGTAGTAAAGTAAGCCTCGCCGATGAAGGTTATGGTTCCTGAATGTCATCATGGGCAATCATTGGCGAGTTTAAAAATGCACTGATTCGTCCTGGAAAAGGTGGACAAAAACGCTTTCGCATCTACTTTAGTGACAAAAATAAAGAGGAGCTCAAAGGCCTTTTAAGCTTAGGAGATAAAAAATACGAAGCTGAAAACGGGAAAAATTTCACCGTTGCCCCAACTTATATTGAAAAAGAAGGAGATGAAAACTATCTTGTGGTTCGTACCCAATTTAGCACTTAGTTATGAAGAAAAAAATAATTAGTTCACTTATTTCTCTAGTGCCACTGGCAACTTTGGTATCTTGTGCTTCAGCAATTGAGGCTAACCGCAAGGAATTTGACTTCGGTGTTGCTGTTCCACAAATTAATACCCTCAATTATGTTACCAATAATTCATCACACAGTATAATTAATTCACTAGTAGAATCTTTTTTTAAACCAGGTCCTACCTCAAGTGAGAGTTATGGTGGTAAACTTAATTTACCATCTGCCACTGTTGCTACTTACCGTTCTAATCTTCCTTTAGATAGAATTGGTGATATTTTAGGCAAGGTTGATACTGTAGATTCAACAGGAAGATTTTTTACAATCACTGATACCCCTCTTGCATTAGGTACAGCAGCGCCGACAATTCCAGGAACTAGTAATTCAGTACGGGGAATTACCAATCCTAGTGGACAATTTTTAACTGTTACCCTTAGTTTGAACAAGGGAGCCTCAAAGTGATCAAATGGTGATGAGGTTGTTGCTCAAGATTTTATTGACTATATTTTATATGTTCTCAATATTTCCGTAGCATCGCCTAATTTAACTAAGACTATCAATAATATTAATATTAAAAATTCACAAGCTTTAGTTTCACTGCAACAAGACTATGTACAACGTTTTAGCAAAGTTTATAGCAATCCTTTTGGACAACGTAGATTTGTCAATGTTGATGGTAAAATTGTTGAAGATCAAAATCAGCAAGTTTTTGTCTCTGAAAACCCCGGTGATGAAGAATTTGTTGCTAATTTTAAAAAATTGCTTGCCAATTTTGGAATGTATACTGGAAGAGTTTTTGTTGAATATAGTAACAAAGAAATTATTGATCTAGTACAAAAAAACATAAGTTTAAACCCCAACTTTGACTACAAAAGCACCTCTTTTAAACAACTAATTGATAACAAAGAAGTTGAAACTAAGTTAACTCGTAATCCGTTTTTAGATCCGCATCAAGTTTTTATTGGCTCAAGTTTGACACCTAAATATAAATTCCTACCAGCAGATGACTATGATTTGCGGATTGAATTTGAAGACTATGCACCCAAAGTTTATTTTAGTTTGTATCGACAAGTTATTTTTCCCGAAATTTTATTACCAATAAATCGTAAGTTTGTTGAATACACAGTTGGTGGAATTCGTAATTTCGGTACTGATTTGAAAAACTTTATATGAAATGGACCTTTTGATATCTCGCAATTAGATTTAGGTCCACAAGGCTCACTAATTCTCTCAAAAAGAGATAGTTACTATTCAGCCGATAAAACAGTTCCTGAAAAAATTAAGGTCTTTTTTGCAGAAGATCCTGAATTGCTCTCTACTCTATTTGTTGATGGTTACATCGCCGAGACTAAAATTCCTGCAATTTATCAACAAAGATTTTGAGCAAATGAAAAAACTCGTCAATACATGCAAAAACAAGTTGGTTTTGGTACAATTGCTATCCAAATGAATCTTGACAATGTTACCCGCGGAAATTCTTATTTACAAGATGAAGACTTAAGAAAAGCTATTTATTATGCTATTAACCGTGTTGATTTATTAAAATTATATGGGCTAGATTCATCTTTTAGCCAAACCACCTGAACTAATTTTGGTTCCATTAAAACTAGTCGTAATTACCCACTTGCTAGCTTTTTTATAGATAAAAAATATTATTCTGAAAAAGTTGGTAGTGATGGCAAAAACATTGCTTTTAATTTGTTAGCTTTTGATTATACAGATCAATTATCCAAAGAATCTTGATTTGAATCAATTCAAAGAGTAGATAATTCTTACAATTTAGAAGTTGCTAATTTCTATTTAAATCGTTTTCGTGCTAAATATCCTAATCTAAATTCAGTTGATCTCAAATTTATTTATAAGGATAATAACTCAGAAAATGTGGCAACAGGACTCCAAGATATTCTAGCTCGTCACACAAATGGCTTTATTAAAATTGATCCTATTCGTCTTCCCGATGGTATTTATACACAAAGATTAATCACAGGTGAATTTGATCTAGCAATTCGCAATTTTGACTTTTTTAACATCGGTGGTGGGGAACCACACTCATATATTCGTGCTTTTTTTAACACCGATGATATTAGTCCCAAAGATAATAAGCTAACTGGTTTTGAAAACAATCCTACCGGTTCAATGACCTACTATAAATGGTGATCTTCACTTTCTAAACAACGCCAAGAAGAAATTCAAAAACGTTTAGATATTAATGATTTTGATATGCAAAAGTTTGTTGACCTTATTACTCGAAAAGTCAAAACTGATGAGCAAGGGCAAATAATCTATCAAAAGGTTTTTGGAAGTGTAGAAAGTAATCAAGCGCTTCAAGGTATTGATAAAAAAGAAATTTTAATTCCTGAATTTGCAGAAACTAATGAAGAATACAATGCTCGTATTAACGCTTTTTTTAACTCCAATTTTACAAATGAAGAGTTAAAACAAGGATGGAATCAAGAAAAAGTCTTTAATTTAATAGTAACTTTTGAAAAAATAATTCGTGAATTTGCTCCTGTTATTCCGGTAATGGAGGTTGATACTTTTTGAATAATTAATCGGATTCGTGCAGGAAGAAACAATTCCTTTCAATATGCTTTTGATGTTGAAAATATCAAAAAACCTAACATTTCACCAGAGGATGGTAAATAAGCTAAAAAATACTAATCTCCTTCATTTTATAGTATAATTTAGATTTGAATTATACAAATTGAAGGAGGTTTTTTTATGCAAAAACAGAAAAAATATTATTCAAGTTATCAAGAAGTTCCAGAAAGATATCGTTTTAATCTTGAACCTTTACTTGAAGGTAAAACTATTGATGAACAACTAGCAAAAATCAAAAAAATTACTGATAAATTGCTAGAACTTCGTGATAGCCAATTTGATAGCAAAGAACTTTTTTTAGAATACAAAAAACATGAAAACAAGTATTCTATTGCCATTGCCAAGCTTCATAACTATATTTCTAATAAATTAAGCACCAATGTTGTTGATACTGAAATGAACAGATATGATCAGAAATTATCATATCAAATCAATGAGTTTTATGCAAAATTGGGTGCAGTTACTAATCTTTTTTATAAAAAAATTGAGATCATCAAAACTTGAAAAGATGAGCCTGAAGTTGCTATTTATAAAAAAGAAATTGAAGCTGGAATTGAAGATTATAAACACAAATTAGATGATGGAGTTGAAGATTATCTTACCAAAGTTGCCTATGGACAAATTTCACCTTATGACAGCTTTGCTATTCTTTCAAATTCTGAAGTTTTCTTCCGTGAGCCTGAAACTCAAAAAGAATGAGATGATTTTGAAAAATCACAAGGTAAAAATCGTCCATTAGTCTACGTTGTCGACTCAAAAGGTAAAAAGCATATTTTAAATGATACAACTTATGTTGATTTACTTAAAAACAAAGATGAAGTTCTTCGGAAAAATGCTTATCAGAAGTATAATTTTATTTATTTAAAACATGCCGAGTTATTTGCTAATTTGTATTTATCTCATGTTAAGAATCTCTCAGCAGATGCCAAATCTCGTAATTTTGCCTCACTTACTGAATCTAGCATCTATCATGATCGCTTTAAAATTGAATTGTTGGAAAAATTGTTTAAATCCGTTCAAAAACATTCTTATTTATTTGAACGTTTTACAAAATTACAAGCTAAGTTTTTTAAGGCAAAATTTGGTAAAAAAATTAGCCGTTGAGACCGTCTATTAGAACTTGTTAATATCAAAGAATTTTACAGTATTGAAGATGCCCAAGATCTAGTTTTAAAAGCAGTAGCTCCACTAGGAGAAGAATACTACAATCAAATTAAAAAAGCTTTTGCTGATAATTGAGTTGACTACCACAATGTTCCAAATAAAAGATCTGGAGCATATTCAATTGGTAGCTCCTATGATATTGAACGTAAGTACATTCTAATGAATTTTGACTATACCATCAGTTCAGTTGACACCTTAGCACACGAGTTGGGTCACTCAATGCACTCATACTATTCAGATAAGCACCAAGATTTTACTAATTCACAGTACCCAATTATTCTAGCAGAAATCGCCTCTATTTTCAATGAATTAATGCTTAGTGATTATTTACTATCTAATTCCACAAGTGAGGAATTTAGCTTCTATATCCTAACTCAAATGATTCGCACCTTTGCAGCAACTGTTTACAATCAATGTTTATGAGCTGAATATGAACATGAAGTTTATAAAGCAGTCGATAGTGGAAGTCCAATTGGTGGCTATGATGACTTTAGCAAAATCTACCAAGATGTGCTTTCTCGCTATGAATCAAAACCCAGAACTGATATTTATCGCTTTAATGACTACCTCCGCGCAGTTAATGTACCACACTTCTACTATGGATTCTATGTTTATAAATATGCCCTAGGTTATATAGTAGCCAATGTTTTCTTCCAAAAATATAAATCAGAAGGTAAAAAAGCACTTGATGACTATATTAAAAAATTCTTATCAGCTGGTGCTTCTAAATGACCAATTGAATTATTAAAAGATGCTGGTGTTGATCTCGATGATGATAGAATCTATGAACAAGCTTTTGCAGTTCTTAAAGATCAAATCGACCAATATGAAAAAATTGGTAACCAAATTTTTAAAAACAAAAAATAATATTCTCTTAACTAAAATTTTAATATCAAAACATCCTAAAATCAGGATGTTTTTTTTTGCAACTTCTTGTTAATCTTTAGTTTTAGGTAACTTCTGTTTGTTCTTCTTGTTTAGTTTACCTTCTTTTGGTGTTGGGATTCTATAGGTTGCTCTGTTTGTAAAGGTGTTGGAGTTGCTACTTTTCCTTTTTAGTCTTTTTTTATACTCCTTGCAAATTTGTCACTTGAATTTGACTAGTAGACTTTTGTTCAATTATTTTTTTGTGGCAATGGTTGATGTTTGCAATCCAAGACCAATTATTGCAGACTACTTAAAAGTGAAGAAATTACAAATATTTTTTTCTTCATTTTTGTATTAAAATATATAAATTTAGTTTTTGTCTACCCAGTTTGTTGTATTGCTGTTAAAATTCAAGTTTAATAAAAAATCTCAAGATCTAAAAACTCGAGATTTTCTAAATTATCATTTAAATTACTAATTAGCTTTTTACTTAAAATTTAAGCACCTTCTGGAAATAGTAAAGTTTTGCTAAAATCTTTAAATTCGCCTTCATTTTCAGATAATTTTTTCAAGTTTTGCCGATATGATTTTTCTTGTTTGGGGAACAGTTTTTTATTTGTGCCATCAATTAAGTTGTGTCTTAATCCATAAGTATCAAAATCAGCTATTTGAACAAAAGGAGTATAACCACCTTTTCCACTAATATCTACACTGCTACCTTTTTCTTGAACAGCTGAATAAATACCAACTGGTAAACCATAATCGTTAATTACAAGTGAACCAGATGCTCCATAGTATAATCCACTATTTTCAATAAAGGTTGTAAAGCCAAAAGGTGAATAACTTCTTTTATTATTTAGAATATCATTTAGAACTAAACCATTACTAAAACTATCATTTGAAATTGCAAAAGGTTTGTTGTCCAAGTTTTTTGGGTAATTTCTCATTAAAAATTGTCGTCCATTAAGATTTGGGTAACCTAATACATAGAGTTTTGTTGTATTAGGAGATAAAATAGCAGATTCACTAATCCCCAATTCTTGTTTGTTGGTAATATCTTTTTGATAAATTGATGTATAGTCATAACTTATGTAGGGTATTCCTTGCCCATCATGATTTGGATAATTTTGTGCTCTAAACTTGGTGATGTCTTCTTGGATATCTTTTATTCCTTTTTCGATATGTTCTTTTAATAGTTGAAGATTTTCTTTGTTATTATCATTTTTTGAAATTAGCTGATCTAATTTAGCCAAGTTAACTTTTAGTCCAAAAACAGCAAAATCTTTACCAATTCCATTGTTTATTTTGTCACCACTTGGAGATGATATTGCTGTTTGCTTGAGTTGATTGTTTGTTTGATTATCAAAAATATTTAAAGCCACAAAGACAGTTTTTGGATTTTCAAAAACTCCTTCAATGTAGATTTCTTTTTTTCTTTTGTTTTCTTGTAGTGTTTTGTTGATAAAATATAAAGCAGTATTATTTTCACCTGGGTTTGAGTTATTATCAATTGCTTGGATATTGGCTTCTTTTTTTGGAACTCCAATAATAAAGCTATCTACTTTTTCATCCTTATTTGTATCAGTGAAATATTCAGGAAAAGTTTGCTTATATTTCGCATCCAAGGTATTAAAAGATCTAGCAAAAACATGGGCATTTGTTGCAATATACAACATCACTTCTGTTTTATTTTGATTGTAAGCAGCATCTAGTAATCAACCAGTTCCTGTTGGCTCATATGGAACAATATCATTTACGTCGTTTTCATCAGTTCGATCAATACTATTAAAAGCAATTGCAAAAGTTCTATTTTTTAATTTTTCATATGCCTGCTCATCTGTTAGTTTTGCCAGATTAGATACTAATTCTGGTTTTTGCTGTTCTCTCAAACGTCTAGCATTTTCAATCCCTCTTAATATATCATTTTGATTCAAGTTAGGAAAAGTTTGCTGTTCTGTTCTTTGGTCTTGATCATTTTTTGGCTTTGTTGTTTGTTGTTCTGTTCTTTGGTCTTGATCATTTTTTGGCTTTGTTGTTTGTTGTTTTTTAACAGGTGTTCTTACTTGTTCATTACCACAAGCTACTAAAATTGTTGCAGTACTTAAAGGGAGAATAGTTGAGCTAAAACCAATTAATAATTGTTTTCTAGACTCTCATCGTTTTTTAGTTTTTTTCATAGGTAAACATTCCTTAAATTAAAATAAAGGTTGCTTTTATTATATCAATAAAAATTGAATTTTTTACAACCTTTTTAATAATTAAACAAAAACAGTGGTTATTGGCACCTACTTTAGAGAATTTAATTTTGGGTAATCAAAAAAATTAATAAATGTTTTTTTTGATTAAATTGAAAATTTCCTCGATTTTTAGTTTAAAAATAAATTATTTTTTTCTTTGTTTTGCTTCTCGAGTGATTGAGCTATTCTTGGTTATAGAGAGGTTTTCGCTCATGTTTTGAAACTTTAGATCTTGTAGTTCTTGTTTTTGCTGCTTTTAGTTTTGCTGAGCCTTTTTGTCTAACCTAGCCTTCTCCTAAACTTGGACAAAAAAGCCAACACCTTAGTGTTAACTTTTTTGTCCAAGTTTATAATTTTGTCTTTATTTTTATAGGTTTTTTGAGCAAAAAATTTTTTAAAAAAATAAAAAAACTCAAATTCTAATATATTTGAGTTTTCAAAATTTGTTGAGAATAATTATTTGGATATTCCATTAATTTCACCAGGACGACTTAGTGTTTTTGATCCATCTTGGGTCACTAAAACAACATCTTCTATTCTAGCCCCGCCTAAACCTTCGATATAAATTCCTGGTTCGACTGTAATTACCATTCCTGGTTCTAAAATACTATCTGAAAAAAGTGATACTGTTGGCAATTCGTGAATATCAATACCTACACCATGACCTGTAGAGTGAACAAAGTATTGACCATAACCTTTACTAGCGATGTAATCACGACAAGCCTTATCAACTTCACTTACCTTAATTCCAGGTCTTACAGTTTGACGACCAATTTGGGCAGCTTCTCTAACTATTTGCAGTATTTCTAATTTTTTAGCATCTGGAGTGCTTGGTTTAAACATAAAAGTTCTTGTAATGTCTGCACAATAGCCTTCATAAAGAGAACCAAAATCAATTTTTAGCAAGTCATTTTCTTGAATAATTGATTTACCAGTGCGATAGTGTGGCATTGCCGAATTAGCTCCTGTAGCAATAATAGAGTCAAAAGATTCCTTATCTGCACCTAATTTTTTCATTTGTGCATTTAAAATAATATCTAAATCTTTTTCAAGCATTCCAGGTTTGATTTGCTCAAGTGTAAATTCGAGTCCTTTTAGTGAAATATCAACTGCGGATTGAATTTTAGCTATTTCAGCATCTGATTTTAAAATTCGAAATTGTTGAGCTTGTAAGTAAACAAATTTAGCTTCAGGATATCATTGTTTTACTCTTTCAAATTCACCAACAGTGATATATTCTTGTTCAATTCCAATAGTTTTAAATTTGTGATCTTTAATAAATTGGTGTAGATTTTCTTTGTTTAATAAGTATACTTTAGAATTTTGTGCTGATTTTTGAGCAGCTTCGATATATCTTCCATCAACAAAAAGGTGGTTTTCATCTTTTTCGATGAACATAATTCCATCAGTAGTGCTAATTTGTGTAATTCATAATCTAGTTTGCTGTGATAATGAAATTATTACATCTAAATTATGATCACTAAAAGCTTTATCTAAATATTTCCTGTTCATTTTATTTTTTTTCTTTGTGTGTTGTGTGTTTGTTACATTTAGAGCAGTGTTTTGACATCTCTAATTTTTCAGGGGTATTTTTTTTATTTTTTTTACTAATGTAGTTTTCCATTTTACAGTCAGTACATCTTAAAATTAAACCTTCTCTTGGCATGATTCTCCTTTGAGTTAAATATTGTTTCTAGGCTATAAAATTATACTATATTTTTTTTAATTTTTATATGCAAGTGTTTGACTTTTTTTGAATTAAAAAATAAAAAAAGTCAAAAAGTCTTCAAAAATGAACAACTTTTAATTACAATTTAGCCAATTATCTTCATCAGTGAGCATTCAAAATATGTTTTTGATTGCTCCTACAAATTTGACTAAATTTAATTTAGAGAGTCTATTTAATGACTTTTTTGAAAGTTGAAATGCTTTTTTAGTTTTTCAACTATCACTTTAGTTGAATTTCTTCTTTTTGTACTATTTTATAGACAGTGCGGTCAAACATAGTAGATCTTTATCATATTAAATCATATGTAAAATTTTGTTGAAATTTTTTCAAACCAAATTAGAACATATTAATGTCTAAACATAGAAGTAAATATTTTTTAAATAATAACTTATCCATTTTGCTATCACTGCTTTTGAAATAATCAAGTTAAGTTTAAATTATTATCCAAATCAAAAATATCAATGTAATAAAAACATTTTAATTTGCTTTTTTCATTTTAAAGTAATAACTTTTTACCTTACTAGTTAAGCTGAAAAATTTTACAAATTTACCTTTAACTCAAGAATGCTTTAAAAAAGAAGTCTTTTTAAACAATTTACTAATTATATAAGCAAAAAACTTCAAATAGTAAGTCTAACAACTTGCTTTTTGAAGTTTTTTTTAATCTTTTTTAATCATTTTTGCTGCGATATAGAAAGTCTTTAATTGCCATAATTACTCCTTGTTGGTTGCAAGCAGAAGTGTGAAGTTTGGCAATTTTTTTAATTAGTGGTTTGGCATTTGCCATTGCGTAAGAATATGGAGTGGCTTCCAACATTTCAATGTCGTTTTCGCTATCGCCGACTGTCATTACCTTATCAACATCAATTGCAAAATGTTTGCAAACATGGGCTAAAGCAACTCCTTTGGAGCCCCCAGGAGGACTAATTTCAATGTTGACTCCTTTGACACGAACTGCTTTTAGTTTAGGATTATCTTTGATTAATTGGTATATTAGATCAAGTTTTTCTTCACCAAACAATTCCATTTTAATAATGTTTTCTTGTACAGAATCGGTAAAAATTACTTCATTTGTGTCTAAAAGTGGGTAGTTATAGCTATTTTGGTATTCTGCTTTTGGATTAAAAGAGAAAAAATTTTTGGAATTTCAGAAGTTGCATTGCAAATCATATTTTTTGGCAAGATCAAGTAAAAATTGCTGGCTCTGATAATCAAAAACACCACTAATAATTGTATGTTTGTCTTCTTTTAAGTCACTAAAAAGACCACCATTAGAAGTAATGACATATCTTAGGTCTAAATCAACCGCTATTTTTCTTATGCGCGAAGCTAGGCTATTACCAGTGTTTAAAATGACAATGACATCATCTTTTTGTATTTTTCTAATGTAATCAATTGTCTCTTTGTCGAGTTTAAAATCTTTACAATATAGAGTTCCATCTATATCACTAAAAACTATTTTTTTCTTTTTCATTTCTATAATTATATAATCAAAAAAATAAAAAAATAATTTTTAGACAATGATTTTTTAACCCATTTATTCTTAGACTTCTCTTAGCTAATTTTGAAAATTTACTAAGTTTGAGATGATGAATTTGTAAGCTCAAATTTGATGATAAAAAGGTAATTAAAATTAAAAAAATAATTGAGTTATCTGGTTCAAATTAGTTTCAAAAAAACAAGAAAATAATTCAATTTATTGACTAAACAAATTTGATTTTCAAGCAAGAAAAATGTTTGTTTAAAGACGAAAAAATATTGACTAATATACAAGATTTAAGTGAGCATTTTTTGAAAAAAACCATCAAAAATAATTTAGTTATTTATCATTTAATAAGTGTTTTTGAGTCCTATTTTTTGTTTAATTTTTTTTAATTTTATTTAACCTGAAAAAAGGGGTATTTTTTACCTACTTGCTAAAATTAGCAAGTAAAATTATTACTATATAATAGTAATAAAAGTCAAAAAAAATGCCAAATTTGCTAAATTTAGCAAGTCACTTGCTAGAACTTGCTATTTTTTACAAACTATAAGTTTGTAAGGTTTACTTTTTCGTCAGAAAAAAGTAGGTAAGCCGGCTTCTTTAAATAATTAGGAAAAACTTTTTTTGCACTGAAAAATTTTGTGCTATAATTGAGTACTAAATCGAACAAATACAAAAGTGTCCTTGGCTAAAATTGTTAGCCCAAAGTCCATAAGGAGAAGAAATGCCAAAATACGAAATAATGACAATTTTGGATCCAAAATCTGATATAAGTGTTATAAAGAAAATTGCTGATTCAGTTTTTGGTTCCTCAAATATAGAGAAAATTGAAAAGCTTGACAAAACAGATCTAGCATATGAAATTAAAAAATCTAAAACAGGTCTTTTTATTCTGATGTTTGTTAATTCTGAAGCAAATCTAGTTAATGAATTTGTTAGAAGATCAAATATTGAAAAAGCAATTTGAAGATTTTTGATCATCAATTTAGATACTGAAAAAGGTTACAATAAAACACCAAAACCAAAACCTGAAAAACCAAAATTCTTTAGCCCTCATAATCGCAAAGATTACAAGAGTGGTGACAAAGGAACAAAATCTACCTTTAAAAAGATTTCTTCTAAAAAAAATGAAGACAATAATGCAAATGTTGAAATAGCAAAATAAGTAAAATATGAATAAAGTTATTTTAGTTGGCCGTGTTACTTCAATAATCCAACTTAACTATACTAAATCAAACATTGCATATACTCGTTTTTCACTAGCTATCGATCGTCGACGTTATAATTTAGATTCTGAACCGATCACAGATTATATTCCAGTGGTTGCTTGAAGACAAAGTGCTATTGGTTTGGAAAAATTAGTGACAAAAGGTAGTCTTCTTCTTGTTGAGGGTAGTTTAAATACTAATCGTTTTCAAAATAATGAAGGAATAACTGTAAATTCTTTTGAAATATCCTTGGAGCAATTCGAAATTCTTGAGACTAAGGAACAATTTGAAAAACGCAAACAAAATCTAGGAATAGCAATCAATAATATGCAACCAACTTTTGTTGAAACACCTATTGTTAACAATCAAAATACCTACAAACAAGAAAACCAGACTAGCGAGCAACTTGATGACGATGATATTTTAGCTGATTGAGATCTTGGTGAAATTTAAAATATTATTATGATAAAGGAAAATAATGTCAAAAAAACAAAAAAAGAAATTTAAAAAAAAACCTTGCCAGTTTTGTGAAGCAAATTTACTTTATATCGATTATAAAAACACAGAACTTCTTAAAAAATCAATTAATGTTTTTGGAAAAATCCAACCTTCTAGAGTTTCAGGGTCTTGCGCTAAACACCAAAGAAAATTAGCACAAGCTGTTAAAAGAGCTCGAATGATTGCTCTACTTCCATTCATCGGTGAGCGTGTAAGAAGTGGTGGAGAAAAAGTTAAAGCTTAATGAGAAAAGGGATTTCTTTTAATCAGAAATCCTTTTTTATCAAATTAATTATGTCATTAAAAGCTGGAATTGTCGGTTTACCAAACGTAGGTAAATCATCTTTATTCGCCGCGCTAACAAATTCTACCGTTGAAATTGCCAACTATCCTTTTGCAACAATTGAGCCTAATACCGCCATTGTTGAAATCAAGGATCCAAGATTAATTGAAATATCACGTATTGTTAAACCTGAAAAAATAATTTTTTCAACTTTTACATTTGTTGATATTGCAGGACTGATTGAAGGAGCATCTAAAGGTGAAGGTTTGGGTAATAAATTTTTAAACAATATTAGAGATGTCGATTGTATTGTTCAGGTTGTCCGCTGTTTTGAAGATGAAAAAATTATTCATGTTAATAACAAAATAAGTCCAAAAGATGATATTGAAACTATTAATTATGAGCTAATTTTATCAGACTTAGCAATAATTGATAATGTGCTAAAAAGAGTTTCGCGCCGAGCTCAAAATACAGGTGATAAAAATCTAAAAATCGAGTATAATTTAGCTACCAAATTAGAAGCTCATCTTAAACAAGGTTTGCCTGCTAGAGATCTAGACTATAGTGATGAAGAATTAAAAATTTTGTCTTCTTGACAACTTTTGTCACAAAAACCAATGTTATATGTAGGAAATGTTGATCAAAAAAGTTTGCTCAATCTAGATAAAAATAGTTATTGGCTAGAACTTGTTGAAATTGCCAAATCACAAAATACCCAAGCAATTGTAATATGTGCGGCGCTTGAGCAAGAAATTGCACAATTAGATGAAGAGGATAAAAAAATTTTTTTATCTGAGTATAATCTCAAAAACTCAAGTCTAGATTCACTAATTTATAGTTCTTTTAAATTATTAAATTTATCTACTTTTTTTACAGCTGGTGTAAAAGAAGTGCGATCATGAACTTATAAAACCAATTCACTTGCACCACAATGTGGAGCAGTAATTCATAGTGATTTTGAGAAAAAATTTATTCGCGTTGAAGTTATTTCATACAAGGATTTTATTGAATTAGGCGGTGAAAAAAACGCACGTGATCAAGGTAAACAAAAAATAGAGGGTAAAAATTATATTGTTCAAGATGGTGATGTTTGTCATTTTAGAATTGGGCAGTAAAAAAGATTACTTTCTATTATAAATAGATATTGTATAATTGTTTACATATCTATTTGTTGGGGGTTTAGTATAATGGCAGTACCACAGACTCCAAACCTGTTAGTGAAGGTTCGAATCCTTTAACCCCCGCCATTTAAATGTATAATGATAAGCATAATTTTTATGCTTTTTTTATTTTTATTGAGAATATATAAATGTAAAATTTATATATTTAATAAAGGTTTAGATATGAAAATTAGGCATCATATAGAAGTTAACAAATTTAATTCTTGTATTTCTTTAGTTTCAGAATCTGAAATTCATTTATTATCCTTAGTTGCAGCTTTTGCTTTAAATTTGAAATCAAGAGAGGATAAAAACACAAAGATTTTATTTTCTAGCAATCTAGAAACTAATAATTTAAATATTAAAATTAATTCAATTTTTGATAATTATAATTATCAAACCTTTTTTGGGCAACTATCACACAAAAAAGTGATTAAATTGGATGATTTTCTTTTGTCAATGTTATGCTTTAATAAAAATATTGAATTTGATTACTATATTTTTGTCGAAAAAATATACACAAAACAATGAAAATTATTTATTTGAAATAAAGAAGCTAAACCTTTAGATGTTAAAATATTAGAGCAAATAGTCAAAAATTATTTAGAAAATTCAGATATAAAATTTAAAACTATATCCAAATTAAACATATACAATCTTGACATAGTGAATATTTTGAAAACAAGCTACTTATTTAAAGCTGGTGATAGAAAAAATAGCAAATTAATAGTTTTTAATGATAGCTATTCCACTAGTTATATACCTTATTTTTTAAAAAATATTGGCTATGATATAAAGTTTAAATATGATCAAAAAAAATACTGAAAAACCAGTTTAGAGTTTTTCTTTAGTAAAAGAAATATCAATGCTGCAATTGATGTGAAAAATCAATTTTTACTTGTAAAGATAGGTAGAAAATTTCAAATAATTAATAATCTAGATGCACTTCTTTTAATTATTTATTATTGACTTTTTGTCGTAAATTTAAATAAAAATATAGTTATTGTCTCACCAATAAACTTGAATTATTTAAGCCAGCTTAACTCTAGGATTTTATATAGTCCGAAATTTCCAATAATTTTTGACTTTGAAAAATTTGTATTCTTATTTGTAACTGCAGATTTAAAAATTAACTTTTTCCCTCATTCTAATGTAGAATCAAATAATTTTGATCTTTTTGGAATTATTTTCCTTGAAGTTTTAAATTATTATAATTCCCAACAAAAAAGTTATTTAGAAATGGTGAAAATAATTTCAAGACTTACTCATTTTTTAGATAATGAATTGATAACGTTTAACTCTAATAAGCCAATTAAGGAAATTATTTACTATCTAACGAAAATGAAAGAAATTAAAGAAGTTGTGAATAATCAGGATTTTTATAACAACAAAGAAATATTGGCTACCTTTGAGTATCATAATAGTGAAAATCAGTTGTTTTTATTGTATAATAAAGAGTTAGATAAATATTATATTCGCTATTTTTTTGGTAATGCAACTTTGAAAGAAACGAAAAAGATAGTTAAAAAAATTAAGAAAGTGATTAAATAATGACAACCAAATTCGCCAATAAAGAATACAAATTAACAACTCCTTTAATTCAAAAAGGTCAAATATTAAATTTTGAAGTAACAAATACAAAGTTTGAAACCATTAAATTAAACAAATTTTCTAAAAAAACTGTTATATCTGTTTTTCCTTCTATTAATACTTCAGTTTGTGATGAACAAACTATAATGATAAATACGATTGCTAAAAAATATCCAAATGTAGATTTTATCAGCATTTCTCTTGATTTGCCAACTGCAATTGCACAATGATTAAATATCAATCATTCTGAAAATATTACAATGTATTCAGATTATAAATATCGTGACTTTGGCCAAAAAACAGGTTTTCTAATTGATGAAATATTCTTACTTAATCGTGGCTTTATTATTGTAGACCATGATGGAAAAGTCATCGTTGTTGAAGCTAACACCAATGTGCATGATCAAATTAATTTTGAAAAATTAGAACAATATTTACAATAAGAAAATCAACAAAAAAAGCAGAGAATATCTGCTTTTTTTGTTGATTTTTATATATCAATTTTTATGTTTGGGAATTTAAATTCATCAGGCATTTCGGTTTTAAAATTCATTAATCTACCATCTAAGTGTTTGAAGGTAATTTCATAAGCGTGAAGCCTTTGACCTAAGTCATCAATTTTTTTTCCATAAACAGGATCGCCATAAATTGGGTAACCAATATGCGATAAGTGAACTCTGATCTGGTGAGTTCTGCCAGTTTCGAGAATGCATTTTACGATGCTAAAGTGTTCGTTTTTGTAGACAAAAGTATTTATTAACTCAACATTTGTAATAGCATTTTTTGAATTAAAACTAGAGACTACCTTCTTTGTTCGATTTTGATTATCTCTGCCAATAGGAAGGTTAATTCTCATTTTAGTGTGTGGTATTTTTCCTACTACAATGGCAATATATTTACGCTCAATTTCATGGTTTTCTAATTGTTTAGCAAGATATTTATGCGCCTGATTATTTTTTGCAACTAACAATAATCCACTTGTGTCTTTATCAAGGCGGTGGACTATTCCAGGTCTAATTTCACCATTTACATCTGATAAATTAGTAGCAAATTCATGCAAAAGTCCATTAACTAGTGTTTTATCTCAATTACCATTACCAGGGTGAACTACTAAATTTTTGGGTTTATTAATGACAATTATATCATTATCTTGATATACAATTTCAAAATCTACTTTTTGTGCTTCTACCTTTAGTTGTGGTTCTTGATAGTTGTTTAAAATCGAAATAAATTGACCTTCTCTTAAAAGAAAATTCACTTTATTAACAACCTTGTTATCAACTTTTACGCTGTTAGCTTCAATAAGGTAGCGAGAAATTTTTCTTGAAACATTTAAGTGCTTGGCAACTACCAAATCTATTCTTGTTTTTTCGCCTTGATATATTAGTTCAATCTTATTGGGTGTGTGCATAAATAGTTCACAATTCTTTGTGATAATAAAGTACTAATTCGTCAATTAAAGGTGTTACAAAAAAATGTTGCTCACTATCACTAGTTTGAATTTTTTTACAAATTTTTAAGATAAGTTCTATTTGATAACCTAAGCTTATTCAAACTTTGTCTTCATGCCAGTGCATAGAATTATAAAAGTCTAAATCAGAATAAACTTTGGTTTCTTGTAGATTAAGTGCAATTCCACCTAACATAACAATTTTTTCAGCCACTTCATCAATAAAATCTAAAGTTTGAGCTGCCAATTTATCGGTGTACTTGTGAATAATTAAAAAATTTTTACCCTTTAAATTTCAGTGAATATTTTTTACGTTTGCATAAAAAGTAGTTAGTGAAGCATGCAAATTTTGTAAATTTTTATTTAAAGCATTCATGATAGCAACCTTTCTATGTTTTGATTGAAAATAAAAGAGCAATATAGTATTGCTCTTTTAAATTATTGTTTATTTTTCTTAGCTTTTGCAGCCATACGGTTAAATCTTTCAATTCTACCGGTGGTTCTAGCTAATGAACGATCACCAGTAAATTGAGGGTGGCAACCTGAACAAACGTCTATAGAGAATTTATCAATAGTAGTTTTGAAGTTAAATTCTTTGTTACAAGTTGAGCAACTAACTTGTAATTCTCTACTTTCTGGGTGTAAATCTTTTTTCATATCCGATGCCTTTCAAATTCTACGTTTAACCATAAAATTATAACATAGTTTTTAAAATTTTTATTAAAATATTCTTGCTAATTCTTTGATTTCTTTACTATTTTCTTCTAATATTTCACTAATACTTTTAGTGTTGTAAGGAGCTACTTTGGTTCCAGCTAAAATAAAAGGTTTGTTTTTAATTTCAGCTCCTATTCATTTAAATGTTTGATAAATTAAATTAGTATGATCACCAAAAGGATATCAACCTAGAGGAGCGCCTTGTGATGTAATAATTTGGATATTTTTTATATTATTAACCAATCCGTAAGCTTCTACTGAATCTTTATCATATTTAAATGTTTTCCCACTTACAATAATTGTATCAAAAAAGTTTTTGGTGGTAGCTGAATAGTGGAAATTTGTCATTGATGTAGAAAAAACTATTTTATCTGATTGTTTAATTTTATCAATTCAAAAATCAGATTTATTTTTTTCAAAAAAACTATGATCTAACAAATTATTTTTATTTAATGAGTTATTGGCAACTTCAAAATCATTTAAATCGAATACTTCGATGTTATGATCAGGGTGAAATTCCTTGTAAAATTTGACAAATAAGTCAGATATTGCTGAGCTAAATGAGCCCTTTTTTTCGTTTACAGATGATTTAATTACTAAAATATTCATATTGTCCTCCTAAATTAAAATGTTTCAACAGCTGCTTCAATTTTGCTTGATAGTTTTTCGATAACATCCTCATTTTTATCTAAAAGATAACCTTGAAATAAAATAATAGGATCATTAATTTTTTGTGCACCGATGAATTCAAAAGTTCCCGCAATTGCATTTTCAGCATTGATAAGAGGTCTTTGTGCTTCAGGAGCGTGGTATGTTGTAATAATTTGTACATTTTTAATGTTGGTAAGTAAACCTATAGAACCACCTTTTTTGGAGTATTTATAGGAAAATGTTTTGTCTGCTAGGCAAATAGCGTCGAAAAAATTTTTAATTTCAGCTGAGTAATGTCAGTTAATAATTGGTGTTGAAATAACCACCTTATCAACGGTTTTTAATAAATTTATTCACTTATCAGCTTCTACTTCGGTTCAAAACGATGAGAAATTATTGCTATTTAGAGCGATACTTCCAATTTTTTGAACACTTAAATCAAGAGTTATAATCTCAATATTTTTATTTTTTTGTGCAACTTTTTCAAGAAAATATTCTGCAATTACACTAGGTTTTGAGCCCTCTTTGAGCTCGGATTTGATGTATAAAATTTTCATATTTTAAAAGTTATTCCCATTTTAATTTTATTTTTCTAGTATAATTATAAAACTATATTTAAAACTAGAGGTGTATTATGCTTAAAATTTTAAAGCACATCTTTAATTCCTTTCTAAAAAACAAGGTTATTTTTATTGGATTAACGACCTTGATATTTTTTACGACAGGAATTTTTACACTCCTTTTTACTACTAATAGCTCATATACCAATCGTCTTCAAGAATACAAACAAGTATCTAAATTACAAGATGCAACAATTAATACAAATTTTAACTACTTTGGAAATGCTGTTGACAATGGTTATGATAAATTAGAAGCAGATGTCTACAAAAGTCAAAACATTGCAAATAATAAAAAGCAACTTTTAATTTCTAGTGATTTTATAAAAATTGCAGATATCTCAAATACTCAAAATGATGATAATCAATATTTATCAACACTAGATTTTAGCCGAGAATATTATTTAAATTTGGGTAATTTGCCAGTTTTGAGTCAATTTAGTGTTCAAAAACAAACATTTTTACCAATTTATAACAAAGTTGGTAATCAGTTTGTTAAATCCACTAAAAGCTTTAATTTACAACAAAATGAAACAATTACTCTAGATTCTACAAATTATAAATTAAGTGATGTAATTTTATTTCACAAAGAAGATAACACAATTAAAATAGATTTTATTAATGACTTAGTAATCAATGGTGTTACAAAAAAAGCAACATTTGATCCTATTCTAGGCTCACTTTGATTTCGTCAAGGTGTTGGTCGTAAATTACCACAACAGAAATTATTAAAGTTATTTGGTCTTACAAACAATAATGGCTCACTTACTTTAGATTCAGCTACAACAAATAATAATGAAAAAATTGCCAATATTGTTTTAGATGCCACAAATCAAACTATCACATTTAGTAAAAATACCTTTAATTTAGATAATAATTTATCTTGAAATTCAAGTAATTTTTTTATTTTAGATCCAGGTCAACAATATAATTTAAAACCTGAGTGAATCAGTGATATTAATACTAAAATTGAATATATTAATCACAAATTTCAACTAAAAAGCCTTGATGCACCACAAAATACTAATTTTAGTGGTTTTATTAAACAATATCTTGAATATTTAAGAGATCGCAAGCCGCTTGAGTTTGAAAAAATTAAAAATATTAATTATTGAGAAAAGCGTATAATTACTACAATTGACAACAAAAGCGAGACTACTTCTACCAAAATTACCACTAGTGATTTAACCACACCACTTTTGCAAGAAAAAGTCAATTCTAACACTCCTACAACAATAGCGCAAATTGAAAACTTAGGTAATCAAAATAATATCAATCTCATCACTGTTGAGCAATTAGATGATATTTCTAATTCCAATATTCGTGATGCTACTTTTCTCAAAATTAGCACTGATGTGCGCAGATTTGCCAATGCCTTTTTGTATGATTATTTAGGAAAATATCAACAAAATATCAATGGTAAAACTACAAAAGTTGTCGATGCACTAGGCACACGTGAATTTATTACCATTGATTTGTCCAATCCTGATGAAAAGCAAGTAGACAAGAAAAATCAAGTTATTCAATTTATTAACTCAGGAATTAGTCCTAGCGATTTTGATACTTTAGAATTTGATGGTAGAAAAATTTCACAAAAACAACAAGTTGGCCGTCTTTATGATGAGACACTAAAATATCAAAAAGGGCAAAAAAGTCTTCTTTTTTCAGACAATGATCCTGTTATCAATGAGGTGACCAGCCAAATTCCACCACGTTATACAGCACAAATAATTAGCCAAATTTTTTCAGGTTATGCAACAGATCCAAATTATGTTGATTTAAAAGTTATTTTTGATAATTATATTGTTAGGGATCCCAAAACAGTAGGCCTAGATACCAAGTTAGCACAAAAAATTGTCCTTCTTTCCAAAGAAGATCAAAGTGATGGTAAAGAATATGGTGTTATTTCTCTTGGCGCAAATATTTTTGGAATTGTTACAAAAATAGACAACCAAAATTGAGAATACAACACAATAAATACCTACAATTCAATCAATGAGCTTACTAATTTTTTAGAAGCTAACCAACTAGAACTCAAAGCAAATATTGGTGCTAATGGATGACTCAGATCTATCCAAGATTTTAACAATACTAAAACTGTGCCATTTATTTTTTATGCACCTTCCACCGATGTTTTAAATGAAATTAATAACCAAAAATCAATTAAACTTCTTTTTAGTCAAGCTGCTGCAGCAATTAATAATAGTGTTTTAGTAACTCAAGGTTTTCTATTAAAACCAGATGTCGATGCGCTTGCTAAAGCTTTTTCAAAAGCTGCTGATGAGTTAGAATTGGTAGCAATTTTGTCAGGTTCTAAGAAAAACTATGACATTTTGAATCAGTGAATTTTCAAATCTCTTTATTATTTAACCAGCGATAATCGCGCTACTATTGTCAATGATATTTTAGCAAATTTGGTAGATAAAATTATTGAAAAAAGCTCTCATATTAGCAATCAACAAGATCGTTCTATCTTCATTATTGAACAAATTTTTGCAATCAAACCTTTTTTAAGAGTTTTTGGTATCAACGCACTTGATAAATTTGACGAATTTTTAAGCGCTAAAGATCTTGCTAGGGCTATTAAAGATCCAGTTGCCATTTTAAATGGAATTAAAGATTTAGCATACTCTATTGAATTTGAAAAAGTCTTTAAAAATATTGACAATTGGTTTAAAAATCATAGTCAAAAAGACAATAAAATCCACCTCTTTAGCAGTGCAATTTTATTCCAGGAGATAAGTGCTAACATTAATGAGCAAATCTTTAAATCAGGTTTGATCAAAATCATTAATAATATTAATTTTGAAGCAATATTATCTACTAAAACTAAAGCAAATGGCAAAGGTTTTCTTGGTTTTTTAATTCAACCTATTTTAGACAAATATGCCAAAGAAAAACATAATGAAATTATTACTATTCTCAAGAAATTACAAGCAGATGATAGCAAACCTTTTAGCAATATAGCAGATGGACTTGTTAATTTAGTAGCAAATTTTGATTTTAAAATTTTTGCAACTAATTTAGAAAAAGTCTTTGCAATTGCAACTACTAGTGATAATTCTGATCCGGAAAAAATTCTCACTTTTGAAAAGCAAACTATTGATAATAATAGATTATTTGTTGCTTTATTAGCAACACTTTTCAGAGATGAACGTAGCCGTCAAAACACTATCAACCAAGTAATTAAAATCTTAAATATTTCAGATAAATCGACAAATATAGGCTCCAATCTTGTCGGTATTAACTATATTCAACCAGCAAAAGATGATTCTAAAATTGATATATTTGATCTTCAAAGCCTTTCAGCAACTAAGGGTAATGCAAATTTAGTAGACAATATTGAAAGCGCACTAGCTAGTCTAAAAACAAAGCTAAATCAAAGCAATCCTGAAAATAATATCTCTAATACTTTTAGCTTAAGTGCAACTGAAAGAAGCTTTCTTGTCAACTTCTTAAATGTTAAAAGTTTTACAGATTCTGCTGATTTGTTAGCAAAAATTAATGAATTTGAAAAAGTATTTAACTTATTTAAATTAGCTAATTTTAGCAAAACTGGAAGCTTTATTAGTAACATTTTAAACTTGGATAACGCAGCTTTTGCAAATTTAAACTCTATTGGTGATGTTTTCTACCAACTAACTAATTCACTGGTTTATGATGATGGCGAGCGTGGTAATTTAAATGATTTTAGCCAAGATGAAAAAAACAAATTATTTGTTATTTATCGGCTAGCATCGCAAGATTTAACTAATAGTTTACAGCAAAAGATTTTTCAATCACCACTTTCTAACATTTCCTATTCAATTTCACTTTTTAGATTTTGAATTGATTTTGTTGCCCAAAATGATTTAAGCGCAGCTGATCTCAAACAAGCTTTTAAAATTCTCTATGATAGTGCAAGCGATGCTAATTCACAACTATTTCAAGCATTAAATAGCACAGAGCTTTTTGGTCAAGCAAATATTGCACAGCAAGAAGGTCTAATTAAAGGTCTTCCTTCACCTTCGCGTTCCATTTTGTTTCCAAAACAAACTACCAATGAGCTATTAAAAGCTGGTCAACTAGATAGATTATTAAGTGATCCTATTTTTGATAAAGTCTATAAAAATAAAGACAATAAGAACATTTCACTACGTCAGTGACTACTAGACAATCGTGTTGATCTTGTTGAAAATTTAGGCTATATTGCCTACTATAATAAAAATTATCCTTTTGCTATCAATTATGCAAAAGCACTACCAATTGTTGTCAATGATTATCTTCTTGATTCAAATAAAATTAATCAGGAAAATAAAGCATATTTACAACAATTAAGCTATCATTTTGCAGCTCCTAATCCACTTTTAAAAGCTCTTAATTTAGAATTTTTAGGTCTCTCAGAATTTATATCTTCACAATTGCCACAAATTCCCCTTTGATTTGCAAGCAATGCGCAACAAAAACAAGGAAGTAATAATTCTAATTTAGCTTTCATTTTACAAAATAGACTACCTTTATCAAAAGAAATTATTGATCAACAACAAAACAATAGCTTGCAGCAATTTGTTGCCAATTTATCAGCTGATAATTCCAATTTAAAAGTCGCTGCAGCGCCAAGCTTAAATCTTGACTATTATTTTATTAATACCTTTACCGAAAAAAACTTTGCCAATAGTTTAAATAGTAGTTTTTTTGGTATTGATATTCCTAGTTTAGCTCGTGATATTTTAAGCAACGTTTTAGTGGTCAGATCCTTTTTTAACTTAGTTAATTTTAACGATAATCGCGCTTATGTTATCAAATTAAATGATTCATTTATCCGTGCTAACAATAAAGCAATATATAATGGTCCAATTCCACAAACTAGTGAAGAAATTGAAGCTTTAATTAGCAAACTTGATGAGAGATTTATACTAAATGCTAATGGTCTAAAATACATCATTGTTGGTAAGGATTTTACTGTTGATTATTTATATCCAGTACTTGATGAGAAAAACTTGCAATTAGATCCTACTAATCAAGCGCTTGGTTTTGTCAATAAATGAGGCTTTGATAAAGTTCGCTATTCATTTCGAAGTAATCCAATTAAATCTTATTTATTAGTAAAATTGGTGCCAGGTGCTAATCTAGAAGACTTTAAAAAGGATACCGATAAGTTTATAAATACTAATTTTGCCCAAGCTAATAGTCAAAAAACCTTCGCAGTTGATGAATTTGACTTTATTAATCCTGAGCGTTCACTAAGAGTCTCAGTTGGTTCAACGATTATCAATAGTTTTTCTTCAACTAACATTTATCTAACAATTTTCTTATCAATTTTAGCTATTTTTGCAGTTAGCTTTATTACTAAAAGGTATATTAGCAACAATAATAAAGTACTAGGAATTTTACGAGCACAAGGTTATTCACTATTTGAAATTGCTAGCTCATTTATTGCTATTTCCTTTTTTATCGCCTTCATTGGTGGTATTCTAGGATATATTAGTGGATTTTTCTTACGGATTCCAATTATTAATTTAATTTCTCGTTTTTGAGAATTTGATGTTAGTTATACAAGTTTTGAGCCTATTTCTTTTGTAGCCTCAATTATTGCTCCTTTTGTAATTTTAACTTTACTCATCTATGCAATTATTTTTTGAATATTACGACAAAAACCTCATCAATTACTCTCTGGAATTAGTGAAATTAATACTTCAAAAACAGCGCAAAAAATTGCCAAAGTCTTTTGAAAACGAAGTATTACTAGCAAATTTTCCATTTCTTTGGCTCTCAATTCTGCTTGAAAACTAGTATCATTGGCAGTCTCAATTATTTTAGTACAATTTATTCTTATTTTTTCTTTAGCTTCACAAAATATTTTTACAACTGCTATTGATAAGACCTACCAACATCGCAAATATAATTATAAAGTTAACTTATATACACCAACTGCTGAAGGTGGACCAATTGTTCCTTATGATCCAAAAAATCTTGTCAACAATTTATATGTCCCTTCAGGTGATCCAGCTGAGGTTGACCAAGTTACTTATAACTATTTCAAACCAGGTGAAGCGCTTGTTTTTGGTTCTAAAAACCAAAATGGTAAAAGAATTGCTAACAATCCCATTGTCATTACCCGCTCTTCGCTCAATATTAAAACGGTAGCTAATACATCAACGACGATTTTTGATATTGTCTTAGGTCAATTGCCTGAATCGCTCAAAAATAATATTTTTAGTATTTCTGATAAGGTAGTATCACAATTGGAGGCTAGCCAAAATATTCAAACTATCAAAATTAATGGCCAAGATTTTAGCTTCCGTGGTGAGGCTCCCAATTATCTTCCTTATTTTAAATTTATAAAAGATGCTGATGCACCACAACAAGGTCGTTTTTGATATTTTAGTTATGACAAACAAAAACAAGCTTACCAAGCAAGTGAGGTCTCCTTATTTGGTAATAATCGTGATGCCTACCGCCAATTTTTAGTAGATTCTTATGCAAGTCCTCAAGTCAACAAAGACTTTACAATTTCTTTTGGAGGTATTCAATTTGATCGAAATCAAGATGAAATTTACTCTTATATTGAAACTAATTATCAAGGAAAAACAAGCAAAGAAGCTGGTCTAAAAATTTATGGTTATCAACCAAATAGTAAGCTCGTAAAAATCAGTGATGCAAGTGGTAATAATTTGTTAGCCAAAATTGCTAATCTCAAATTAGCACCCAATGTTTATCCTCTAATTGCTAATAATGTCTTTTTACAAAAGCACAACTTAGATATCGGCTCTCAAATTGAGCTACCGATTTTAAACAAAACTAATCGTTTTTTAAACGTTATTGAGGGCAAAACTAGTGAAAATATTACCTTTGAAATTGTAGGTATTTCCAACACATTTATTAACTCAGAATTAACTACGACACAAGATGTTGTCAACAAATTAATAGGTCTTGATGCCTTTGAGCAAGACTTGGCCGCCTTTGGATTAAAACCTTTTAACGGAATTTTAATTGCAGGTCAGGATTTAGAACAGCTTAGCTCCTCCTTTGGACTCTATTCACCTTCAGGTTATTGAGCTGGACACCCCGATATTAATCCAACACAAATCACAAGTGATGATGCTGCAGGATTTTTTGCTTCTATTTTTGCTTTTGACAGCGATGCTACCCACCAAGGATTATTGCAACGCCAAGGTCTAGCTTTAGAGAAGATTTACCAAGTTATCAACTGATCACAAAGAGATAATCCTAACAACTGAAGCATTAAAGATGGTGTTGATTTATCATATAGTAACTTAACTAGTTCGGCATTTATACGTCAAAATATTGGTGCTATTCGTGAAGCGCTGAAAAACTTTAATAGCATTTATGGTAACAACTCACTTTACCAAATTGAGACTCAAGGTGTCGAAGCGCGCAATATTGAGACTAACTTTATTTCCAATTTTGGCTTTCTTTTTGGTACTGGAATTAATTTAGTAGTCATCATTTTCCTTATTGTCTCTGTAATTATCTTATTAATCATTTCTTCATCAATAATTAATGAAAACGAAAAAAATATTGCCATTTTAGGAATTCTAGGTTATAGTAATTGAAGCAAAATTAAACTCTTTTTTAGCATTTATCTCCCACTAGTAATTTTTGCAAGTATTCTAGCAATTCCAATTGTTGTGGCAATAATGAGCATTTTTAATAGCGCGATTTTATCAGTTAATTCAATCTTCTTAGCTCTTAGTCTAACTTGGCCAATCTTCTTTATTTCACTAGCAATTATTTTAATTGTCTTTAGTGCTACCCTTGGTCTTTCCTGATATATCTTAAATAAAAAACGCGCTATTAGTGTTCTCAAAGAAAAGGATTAATATGAAATTTAATATTTTTAACAAAAAAGATAATAGCAAAAAAGTCTATAAACAAGAAGCTGCTCTTGATATTATCAAGCAAAATGATAGCTCACAAGAGCTTACTAAAAAACAGTTAAAACTAATTCGCTATGCAAATAATCACCCACTGGTAAAAAAAGGTAAAATTGATCAAAAAAACACCCCCGGAAACATAATTGATTTTAAAGGTGTTGCCAAATATTATTTATTTGGCTCTGTTGTTACTAAAGTTTTTACCAATATTAATTTTTCTATTAAAAAAGGCGACTTTGTCATTTTAAGTGGAAAATCAGGTTCTGGTAAGTCAACTATTTTGAATTTAATGTCCGGTTTAGATCGAGCATCTGAAGGCCAAATTATTGTCGATGGTAATAATTTATCTTATTTAAAAAATTGAGAACTTACCAAATTTAGACGTGAAAATATTTCCTTTATTTTCCAGTCTTATAATCTTTTAGGTAATATCAATGGTTATGACAATGTTGAAGTTGGTGCTTATTTACAAAAAGACAAGTCGAAAATTTTAAACATTGATGAGCTTTTTAAAGAATTTGAACTTGAAGATGTCAAATTTAAATTTCCTTCACAAATGTCAGGAGGACAACAACAAAGAATTTCAATTTTAAGAGCACTAATTAAAAATGCTAAAATTATTTTTGCTGATGAGCCAACTGGTGCACTTGATGAAAATAATACCAAAATAGTATTAAAAATTTTAAAGGATATCAACAAAAAATACAAAACTACTATCATTATGGTAAGTCATGATCCTTCAATGGAGCCACTAGCGGACTCAATTATTAAATTACAAGCTGGTAAATTAGAAGTAATTTCACAAAAATCTGTTAGTTTTGAAGAATTTATTAATCTAAAAGAAGATAACAAAACTAAAATAGAAAAAAGTGAAGATAATAATTTTCAAACTGAAAAAGAAGAAGAATTTGAAGCTAATTTAGTAGATAAAACAAGTCATCCTGAAGCAACAATACTACCTCATATTGACTACATTGAGCATGGTGAATAATTTATATAGTATAGCTCAAAAAAATTTTTTTCTTTGAAATTTAAAAAAATACTGTATAATAATTGCTGCATTAAATTAATGGTTACATTAGTTTAATGTCATAAGTTTAAAGTATTTATACTCCCCTTTGTTAAAATAAGTTAAGATTTCAGTATCATATCTATATAAAGTTAAAATTTTTAAACTAAGCTTCTTAGTTGAAAAAATGTTATTCTTTTTCCAGATCTCCCTTCTTTGAGATCTGTTTTTTATTTAATATGATACTATTTTGTTATTTTGTATGTTAATCTATTGTTTAAAGTTGTATATTATATAAAAATTATTTTAACCTCTTTTACATTGTTAGTTTATATAGATCACATTTTCTATTTTAACCAGACTCACAAGTCTGGTTTTTATTTTGTCAAAAAGCAAAAAAAGTGTATAAATTTATAGGTTTTAGATATCTAAAAAGCAATAATAATTCTCTTTATATTATTAATATTATTTTGTTTAAAATTTGGTAAAATTTATATATCATTAGAAAAAGTAATAAAAAAATTTTTTGGTAAATAATAACTTTATATTTTTTTAAGATGATTTGCTAGTATTTTTTTACAAAATCTAGTAAAATATTGTAAAGTTTTTACCAAAAATTTGGGTAAAAAATTATATTAGGGAATAATTATGATCAAAGTTAATAATGTATCCTTTAGTTATACAAATGACATGGAAAATCTGGCTTTAAAAAACATTAATATCCATATTAAACGTGGAAAATATTATGCAATTTTAGGTCACAACGGTTCTGGTAAATCAACTTTTTCAAAAATCTTAGCAGGTATTTTTAAACCACAGCAAGGTAATATTCAAATTGATGGCATTGATTTGAAAAAAGAAAATTTACGGCAAATACGAAAAAAAATAGGGATTATCTTTCAAAACCCTGATAACCAATTTGTTGGGGCAACGGTTGAAGATGATATTGCTTTTAGTTTAGAAAACAATAATGTGGATCCTAAAAAAATGAAAGCAATAATAAGTGATTTATCACAAAAAGTAAATATGGAAAAATACCTTGAAAGAGAACCGCAATTTCTCTCTGGTGGCCAAAAGCAAAGAGTTGCAATTGCCTCAGTTTTGGCACTTAATCCAGAAATTATTATCTTTGATGAAATTACTTCTATGCTTGATCCTAAAGGTAAAGAAGACGTTGTTAAAATTTTAGATAGTCTACGTCAAACTAAGGACAAAACATTAATTTCGATTACCCACAACATGAATGAGGCTATTTTAGCAGATGAAATTATTGTCTTTGCTAAAGGTAGTATTGTTGCTCAGGGTGATCCAAAATCAATTCTTAATGATGATAAAATAATTGAGGTTGCTAAAATTGATTCACCTTTTATTTACAAGTTATCAAAAAGAATAGAAGGTATTGAAGCAACATATAATGAAGAAGAACTATTGGATAAATTATGAAAATTAAAGTCAAAAATATAACTAAGATCTATGATTCTAAATTGCCAATCGAACTAAAAGCGCTTGATTTGGTTAGCACAGAAATAAATCAAGGTGAATTTATCGCTATAATTGGGCAAACAGGATCTGGTAAAACTACTTTTATCCAACATATGAACGCTCTTTTATTGCCAGACTCTGGTGAGATTGAATACTTTTTTGTTGATAAAGAAAATAAAAAAGTAGAAATAGTTGTTCAAAAACCAACCTTTTTTAATAGAAAAATTAAAAAAGTTAAAGAGATTCGTCGTCGAGTTGGTGTAGTATTTCAATTTGCTGAGTACCAACTTTTTGAACAAACTATTGAAAAAGATATTATCTTTGGCGCACTTTCAATGGGGGTTGAAAAACAAGAAGCTCTTAAACGTGCTCGAGAAATGATTGAATTAGTTGGTCTTGATGTTTCTTATTTACAACGTTCACCTTTTGAGCTCTCAGGTGGACAAAAACGTCGGGTTGCAATCGCTGGTATTTTAGCTATGGATCCAGATATTATTTTCTTTGATGAGCCAACAGCCGGTTTAGATCCAGAAGGTACAATTAAAATGTTGAAAATTTTGGAGAAATTAAATCAACAAGGAAAAACTATAGTTCTTGCAACTCATGATTTAGATAATGTACTTCAATGAACAAAAAGATCACTTTTTTTTAAAGAAGGCAAGCTAATTTACGATGGTGATACTTACAAAATTTTAAGCAATAATAAATTTTTAGTTGAAAATAAAATGATGCCAACAAACTTGCTAAATTTTGTTGAAAAACTTAAAAATATTGGCTATGATGTTGGAAAAGTTAAATCACTTGAAGAATTAGGAGCAAAAATAAATTTAATTATAAAGGAAAATAATGCAAATTAGTGTTGGTAAATATGTACCTCGTGATACGATTATTCATAGAATGGATGCTAGACTTAAAATTTTATTTAATATCTTGTTTGCTGTTCTATTTTTTGTTATTTCTCACTTGTTTACTATCTTTATTTTATTAGCTTTTACAATCATTTTTTTCTATATTACAACTAAAAGAGCTGCCCATATTTTTCTATTAATGAAAGTGCCTTTGTTTATCTTTGTGATAATGTTAGTCATATATGGCTTTATTATTGATCAAAATAGTATTGATCAAATTTATCAAAATGGTAAACTCAAGCTCATCGGCCTTGATGCAGTAGAGACTAAAAATTTTGTTAATTGATATTTAATTAAACCAACTAGCATTTTTGGTTCAAAAAGTGCTACTTTTTCTATTGGTACTTTTCACATAATCAGAGCAGGTGTGCTAGCTATTCGAATATATGGAATGATACTCTCAACTACTATTCTAACTTATTCAACTAAACCTTTTTTCTTAACTAAAGCTATCGAAGATCTCATTTGACCACTTAAATTTATTTTTGTACCAACTCATATTATTGCAATGATTATTTCAATAGCAATTCGCTTTATTCCTACATTATTATTAGAATCAAGCCGAATTATGAAAGCGCAATCTTCTCGTGGAGTTGATTTTAAAAATGGTAAATTTCAAGATAAAGTAAAATCAATGATTACACTAATAATTCCACTTTTTGTTTTAGCTTTTTCCAGAGCAGAAGATCTCTCTAATGCAATGGAAGTGCGCGGTTATGATCCATATGCCAAAAGAACACGTTATCGTAGGTTAGTTTTTAACAAGCTTGATTACCTTTTTGCCCTTATTTTTATAGCATTAATCACACTAACCATCTTAAGTGAATTAAATATTATACCAATTGCACATTTACCAAAATGATGACTTTATACTAATCAAAAAATCTAATAAATTATGGAAAATCACGAAATTAAACAACAAATTTTACAATTAAGAAAAAAAATTGAAAATTGAAATCATGAGTATTTTGATTTACAAAATCCAAGTGTTGATGATTTAATTTATGATGAAGAGTTAAAAAAGTTAAAAATTTTAGAAAACAAGTATTATTTTTTGTTTAGCTTAGAAGAGCTCAATTCTTCGCCAACACAGCAAATAGGTGCACAAACTAGTACAAAATTCAACAAAGTTTACCACAGCTCACCAATGCTTTCACTAAATAAAGCTTACGATATTGAAGAGTTAGAAAAATGAGTTAAAAAAGCCAATTTAGTAGGTGAAGATAATTTTTATGTTGAGCCTAAAATTGATGGTCTCTCAATTGCTCTCATCTATAAAAAGGGTAAATTAAGCTCTGCATTAACTCGCGGTGATGGTCTTCAAGGTGAAGACATTTTGCACAATGCGCTCCGCATAGCAAACAAATTTATTCCCAAACAAATTAATTATCAGCAAGATTTAGAAGTTCGTGGTGAAATCTTTATTAGCAATCAAGACTTTCAAATTCTTCAACAAAATAGCAATTCAAGCTCTTTAGCAAACCCTCGCAATGCCGCTAGCGGGCTCTTGCGAAGAATTGAAAAGACTAGCAAAAACAGTAAAATCAACGACTTTGACTACCTCTCTTGTTTTATATATAATTTAGTAAATCCTCAATTACACAAAATTAAAAACATAAAAGAGAGTTATTTATTCCTTGAAAAGCTTGGCTTTCATTTAAATCCGCTAAGCTCTTTGGCAAAAGGTCTAACTAACATTGTCAAGCAAATTGGCAAAATTGAAAAACTGCGCCCACAACTCGAGTACAACATTGACGGTGTTGTTATTAAAGTAAATGACTATGAAATTTATGAACAACTAGGACGCACTTCAAAATTTCCTCATGGTGCAATCGCCTTTAAATTTGAAGATCAAATTGTTCAAACAAAACTCCTAGACATTTTTGCCACAGTTGGGCGCACCGGTAAAATTACTTATAATGCTAAACTCGAGCCAATTAATTTATTAGGTACAACAGTAAGTGCTGCAATACTACCCAATTATAAATATATTGAAAATTTAAAAATCGCAATTAATAGTGATGTTCTTGTCAAAAAATCTGGTGAAATTATTCCACAAATCATTGCCAGTGTACAAGATCACCAAGCAACTAATTTTCAAAAAATTAGTCATTGTCCAAGTTGTAATTTCGAATTAGTTGATTCACCAAGTGGTATTGATCAATTTTGTCAAAATTTTGCATGTCCAGCTATTCAACTAAAAAAAATAGCCCACTTTTGTTCTAAATCAGCTTTTAATATTGCAAGTTTAGCTGAAAAAAGAATCCAAACTTTAATCGATACTAATTTAATTAAAAATAGTTGTGATATCTTCTTTTTAAAAGACAATCTTGATGAAATGCACAGTAGATTTGCAAAAGAAAAAGTTAAGCTAAAAGCAAAATCGATTACTAATTTCTTAAATGAAATTGAATTGAGTAAGAAAAATGATTTCTACAGGTTTATTTTTGCACTTGGAATTAAAAACATTGGTCTAAAAGCAGCAAAAGCAATTGCAAAATATGTCGGTGATGTTGAACAATTGATCAACTTTGATTTTGCACAACTGGAAAATGACTATGATTTTGGGCCAATAATGGTGCAATCATTATTAGAATTTTTTGCCAATTCTAATAATCAAGAGCTTCTCAATTGTTTTAAAAAAGTCGATTTTGCTTTTAAGCCTACACAAAAAGATTTTCCGGTTTGAGCTAGTTTTGCTATTACTGGAAAATTAAGTAAATCTCGTGATCAATTTGAAAAAATTATCGTAGAATCAGGAGCGCAATTTGATTCTAATTTAAACAAAAAAACTACCTATTTATTGGCCGGAGAGAGTAGTGGTTCGAAAATTGAAAAAGCTAAAGCTTATAATATAAATATCATCAACGAAGAACAATTTTGAGATCTAATTGAAAAACAAAAGTTAAAAAAATAATTTTTAATGTTACAAATAGTGTTGTATAATGTATTATTTATTACAAGGAGGAGAAAGATATGCGTATTTCCAAAAAGATAACAAAAAAAACTAAAATTATATTTTTACTTGGCTCTTCAGTAGTACTTTTTTCAACAACTGCTGTTTTTGCTAATGGTAATAATTTCAGTTTTGCTACTTTCAACATTCCTAAAACCGAGTTTTCAAGTTCTCTACCTTCTTCAATTAACAAGGATACTTCTAATATTAATAGCTTTTATTCACCAGTTACTAACATCGAAAAACAAGAACAACCCATTGTTAAAAAAGAAGAACCACTCCAACCTATTAAAACCGAGACACCCCCTGTTGTTCAGGAAGACAAACCACCAGTTCCTATTAAAAAAGAAGAGTCTGTCCAACTAGAAACAACACCAATTGTCAAACAAGAAATTCCCAAACCTGTTGAAAAACCAATAGAAAAACCAACCCCCAAACCTATTGAAAGACCTGCAACTAGTAGTTCCAAACTAATTACAGGTGCAGAGTTAGAACGCAGAATTGCCATTGGTTTACAAAATTATAAGCAAGCTTTATTAAATGATATCAAAGATTATGAAAATAGAATCAAGACTGCCGAAGCTTATATTAAAGATCAATTAAATGTTGCTGTTTATGGTGAATTGGCTGTTCGAAGAACACAAGAAGATATTGAGTTTATCTATATAAAAAACACTCTAGAAAGAGACAAAGCATATTTAAAATATCTTAAAAGTTTACCAGCTAAAACTAGTTTTACAGCCGAGGAAATTAAGTCGCTTCAACGCGGATTGGTACCTTCAACTGATACAATATCAGCATGAGATTTTTTAAACAAAGAAGATAATCAAGTTGTACAAAATCAAATCCAGGCAAACAAAAGACGTTTCTTTGCAAATTCAAGTGAATGACAAAGAACTGATATTAATAGTCTAAATTATCCAGGTTGAACAAGATCTAATGTTAGTTCTCAGTTCTCTAGTATTAATAGTAATTTAATTGGTGTAGGAAAACCTATTGAATTTTTAAGTTATTCTCCAAGTGATAGCGAATTTAAGTCAAAAGGTGATTCAATTATTGCTGTTTTAGATGCTAATAGTGAGCAAGCTTTTCAAGAATTTAGTAGTATTATTAGCCAAGCTACACAACAAAATGTAAAAATTAAAGGTGTTGTGCTTAAAAATGTCGGAAGTAAAAATAGTTTACAAAACGTTGAACAAATCCTTCAAAAATTACCTACTCAGATTGTCAAATTAACACTATTTTTAGAAAATTATAGAGCTACCGAAGGTCTTCGTGGTTTAGAAAACCACAAATTACAAGAATTAGAACTCTATTCTAATAGCAATTCCGTTAATTCTAATTGAGGCATTAATCCAAATTCACTTAAAAATGTTGATTATATAAGCTTTGACTACCACAATCAAGCAACATATGGTGCAGGTGTTAGAGTTGCTGGTTCAATAGTTTTTAATACCCTTCGTTGAGATAAAAATGATGAAATTCAACAAGTTAATGAAGGTTTAGAAATTGCTTTTGGTTCTAAAATTAATCAAAGAGTATTTCAAGGAACTTCAGGTGGTAAAGGTGGACATCCAGTAAATCTCGATTTTTCTTCTACTCCAAAAATTAAAAGCTTAAAAGGGGTAGATTTTAACAAAATTAATCAATTATTCAATGATAAAATTAAAAATTGAGAAGGTGATAAATTTGCCCAAGAAGACTTCCAAGCTCGCAATGTTAAGTTTAAACAATTATACTTTGCTCCTACTCAAAAAAATGGTCAACAAGTATACGAAGCTAATATTTCCGACTTTGAAAATGGACAATTTTCCACAGCGCTATCTTGAGATGAACCAACGCAACCACAAATTTATATAGGAACTCCAGGCAACACACTTGTTAATCCTACTTTTTACTTAAATGGCAAGGCAAGCGATCTAAAAGGTAATGCTAAATCTGAATTAGAATGATTTGTAAGAGCAGTTGGTGCAAGAGGTTCATTTGCTAAAATAGTCGTAAGCGATCCTGCATTAAAAAGCGCCCTTGGCGGTGCGATAAGTGGTGTATTAGTAACACAAGAGAGTGATAGCGCAATAGGATCATCAGGTAACGAAATAGTTGCCTAAACATTAAAAAAACAAAAAAACTTTTCCTGCGAAAAGTTTTTTTGTTTTTTACTTATTAATTCATTTATAATATAAATCTTTTCATTGCTGCTCATTCTCACAATCTAGATATTCTAAAATTTGACTATCAATTTTTTCATCATAGATTGGTGAGATTCCACTGGTTGTGTATTTAGTATACCACTCTTTAATTTTATTAATATCATCAATAACTTGAGATTTATTAACCTTAAAATGATAAGCGCGCAATTTTCTTTGTCTAATAGGAAAATTTTTAGGATCTTTGTAATCATCTTCTTGTAAAAATGTTGCAACAATAACAAAATCTTCAACATTTTTCAAATAAGAATACAATTGTGCTTGCTTTAGATATTTTGCAGGTAGGTTTTCACCTTTTTTACCTCAGAGCAAAAAATTTTTTACTCCTGTTGTTTTAATTTCAATGATTGTTTTTGTCGCCTCAATATAACCATCGGGAATACCACCGACAATTGGATCATCTTTAAAGTAATCATAATTATATTTTTCAGGAGGAAAAACTTCAATTTCATAGCCTTTTGCTTCGCTAATTGCTTGAATAACTAAAGGTTCAATTGCTTGACCAGCGTCTATATATTTTGTATCCAAAATTGGCATATCAAGTTTTGCTATTTTAATAAAAGCACGAAAAGGTGAAGAGTAGCTATCAACACCTAAAACTTCACCAATAAGTGAGCCACCAACTTTTTTAAAACCTGTCTTGAAAGCAAATTCTTTGTTAAGTAATTTTTGATGAAAATCAGGTTTTAAAATAACCACTTTTTCTTCCTTGTCAATTAAATAGTGTTCATTTTTATAGAATTTACGATTTTGATACATATATTTTCCTTACATTAATCAAGGTTCAAAAATAACAAATGCAGCTATTAAACCCATTACTAAAATATAAAAAATATTAACTTTTTTAATATAAAGTAAGCTTGAAAAAATTGTTCATACAGGTACAAAAACAATTAGTAATCAAAAGCGCCATTTTATAAAAAAGTCAACTTTTACTCCTTTATTAATTTCACTAATGTAACCTTGACTAGAATTAAAAGTGTGTGAAACTAAAATCATATTGACAAAAAGTTGTAGTGCTAGGGCTAAAATAATGCCAATAACTGCCGGCTTAATTCACTTAATCAAACCAACTAAATATTTTTGCTCTTTAGCTTTATTTTTGTTAATATATTTAGTTCAAATTATAACAAAAATAATTGAAGGAATAGTAAAAACTAGATAAAATAAAATAGCAAAAATCCAACCTCATCACTGATATTGGGTAATAATAAGACCAGTAGAGGCAGCAAATTTAAGTGATAAAACTCCAGGAGTTGAGTTGCCAATGGTAAAAATAGTATTAATGTCAGACTGAGAAATTGGCACACCAAAGTTTGGCAAAAACGATCAAAATCAGCTAAAAAAAGGCATAAAAACTTGTCCACCACCAAAAACTAGTAGTGCAATTAAGAAAATAGCAATTGTTGAAATAATAATGGCAATTGCTATCATTATGATACCTTTTTCTTTCTAATATGGTATAAAATAGTATAAATAACAACAATTACTAAAATTGGAATAATTGACAAATTATAAGGGCTAGGTATAAAAAAACAGTACACAAAAGTACTAATTAGCACACTAATGTAAAGTGGTAAAGATAAACTTTTGTAGCTATTTCGAAAATATTGAATACTAAAACCTAAAAGCACACCAATAATTGTAGTTATAATTCCTAAGTTGGTAACTAGCAAATATCTAGGCGGTAAAAATCTAACAAAATATAAAAGAATTAGTCCAAAAATCATATGCGGTAAAAAGGCAACAAGTGTTACTGTAAAACCAAGTCAGCGACCCAATTTTTTAATAGCAATATAGCTCAACATTTGCAGTGATGAAGGACCTGGTAATAAATTAACCATCACAACAGTTTCATCAAATTCATTTTTTGTCATCCACTTATATTTTTCGACAGCTTGTTGATAGGCAATTGGCATCATTGCATTTCCACCACCAAAGGAAATAAAAGATAGTCTTATTAAAAATCAAAGCACTTCAAAAATATGTTTTCAACTATATTTTTGCTTAGAATGATCGTTTTTTTGCATATCTAGTTCCTTTATTTTGAGTCCGTTCAAAATTATGGGGTGGGGGGTATAAAACCTTTTAATTTCTTAAATCTATAAATTATTTTAACACAAAAGAATTTGCACTTTAGAAAAAAAATATATTTTTTTTACTTGGCAATAATAAAAGATATAGTAAAAATTTATTTTTACTATCCGAAATAATCTTTAAATTAATGTTTGGTAAAACTACTTTTTAACAAACGTCTAATATTAGCTTTAAGCTAATCATCATTTTTTGTGCTCTATCTTTTAGTAAACTAATATAAGATTTTAAACTATATAGAGCTCGTTTTTTGCTGATTGGAAATTTAACATAGTTGGCTACAAAGTTTTCGGTTCTTGAACCTATATAACTATCATTGTTTATATTTTTGATAGATTCAAAATGTTTTTTGAAAAAGTTTTTAATTCTTATCAATCCTTTAACTTCTTCAAAGCTGATTAAATAGATATCTTGCTCTTTTATTACTTTCATTATTAGTGAGCAAGCTTCATCGACCTCACCTTTAATAATCAATTTTCTTATATCCTGCTTAAAATTAGAATTGAACATTTTTTTATACTCTTTTAACCACTTACTTTTTGGTCTAATTTCTTGATTAAGCTTGCTTAATAAGTGGTAGGTGTCTAAATAATGGTTAATATTTAGTTCTTTGGCAATATTAATTAATGAAGGGGCACCATCACTTATTAAGAACTTATTAGTTGATTTATATAACTTTAAAGTGTTTCTGATCTCTTCAATATGTTTTGCGTCAACTTGATTATTGTTTTGTCCTGTCTTATTAGTAATACCTAAAATTAAAGTTTTATCTTGAATTTTACCCTCACGTTTGCCCGAGTGCACTACTGCCATACGTAGTCGATATTTACCTCTATTTTTACCTGAAAAATAAACATAAGCATCATCAGCTTCTATGTAGGTACTATACCCTTGGGGATCTTCTAAATCATAAGAAACAAAGTTGGCCTCATTAACAATATTGGTAATACTTCCCATTGAAATACCAAGTTGTTTTGCTATTTCCTTATAAGAAATTTTAGCAATTACCATTTTAATAACCTCATCTTTGAGTTCACTAGTAATTGTTTGACCTTTTTTACCTTTGTCAATAAATTTGTTAAAAGGTCGAAAAGTTTTGTTGTTTTCATCTATATATCTGCGCACTTTAACTTTTATCATCCCAGTACTCAACTTTAGTTTTATTATATAAAAACCTTTAGACCTAAAATTAGTTGATTGGAAAAAATCATTATCTAGTTTAATAATATTATCTTTTAATCTTTGGTTAAATTCTTCTTTGGCAATTTGAATATTTGACACTAATTTATCCTTTAATATGAAAAAAAGACGCTTTAAATGGGCGCCCTTTAATCTAACATTTTTTAGTTCTGTAAAAAATAATTAACCTTACAATAAATAAAACACTAAACAATTCTTTAAATGTGAACTTATAGTTTTTATGCCACTTTGTGGCATAAATTATTTTAACATAGTTTGAAAAAATGTTAATGAAAAAGTTAAATTTTTTCTAATCACTTTTTTATTGCTTTGGTTTCAATGTCTATTGAGTTGGTTTTTAATATAGATGTTATCTTTTTACGCTTTTCGGCAAGTGTAGTTTTATCATTAATTGCTTCCTCAATATTTGTTTTAATATTACCAATTTTAGGAGCCTCTACATTAAAGTATTGTAGTATTGCAACCAACTCATCTAAAAGTGGTGTTTGGCTATTTTCTTTAGCTCGTTTTTTAGCTTTTTTTATTTCTTGTTTTAGATCTAGCCCGGACTGCTCAACTGAGAAATTGAACATTTTTTTCTTAGTTAAAAACATCTTTCAATTACTAATGGTTATAACTGCTTTCGTTACCAAAAAGAATCATCCACTAATATATGAAATTGTTCTCACTATAGTTGAGGAATCCCACTTATTATTTCGGTATGTCTTGAGTATTAATTCGAAAGTAGATCCATCTTTGAATGGCAAAAATAACAAAATAATAGTTATAACTAAAAAAATAAAAAAGACAATTACACCAATTATAAATTTCTTTTTTGTTCATTTGATCGGTTTAAAATCAAAATCTTGCCATTCCATAGTGTTTTTAATCTCCTTGTTGTTCTATTTTTTCCAGCATTTTTATCTTCTGGATATTGATTTTACTTTTTTCTTGATTGAGTTTGTTAGTAATATCGAAGTAAGTTTCATCACTAATAAAGCCTTTGAATTTAAGAGATTGTAGCCCAATCTCTACTTCATGAAAACCTAAAAAATTGACACTAGTAACAATTAAAAAGCATATCAAAATGATTAAAACCATGGAAATCACAAATCAAGCTTGAGCAGCAGAGTTGAGAATTCGGTTTTCAATTTGAATTTTTTCACTAAAGAAAGAGCGAAAAAATTCAATAAACTCTGCGTCATAATTACTGGATTTTAGTTGATCAATAAATGATTCTATTTTTGGATCTTCCACCTCTTTAATTTCAATCCTATAAAAAAGATTATTGAAACTATTATCACCATCATCTATTAGCCCGGCTATCATTAGCGAAACAGCTACTAATCCTATTAAGATACATATAATTACTATCGTTTTTATTAGCTTGTCGTTTTTTTGGTTCTCGGCTCTGTTGAGTCATTTTATAATCACTAATTAGTATTACCTATATTTTGTGGTGCTTGAGTAGGATTTGGATTATTAGGAGTGACTGAATTATTTTTGACCTGTCTTCTATTACGTCTTTCATCGATTTTTTGCTTAATTTTTTTAATTGGATTTATACCTTTAACACCACAAGATACAACCATTATTGGCATTGCTGCAATTGAAGTTGTTGGTAATACATAGTATAAAAAAATTTTTTTAATTTGTTTTTTAATCATAATTTTTATTCCTTTATAGTTTTTTTAAAATATTTTTTAAATTTAATTTGGTAAGTTTTAACTATTTTTTAGTTATCTCTGACAATATCTTTTCCTCCTTTCTAGTCAGAGGTAAATTATTATCGAGTTTATATTTAATAGCTTTATAGATTTCAACATCATTAATCGGCTTGTTTTTAGCCCTTTTAATGCGGTTGCTGATATATCTTGGTAAAAACCTAATAATTGCATTCATCCATAAAAAGACTTCAACGCCTGCCGCTATAAATATTAATCCCCTGTGTAATTTTGGCATTAGGTCAAAAAAGGAGAAAATATCTAAACTTAAAAATGTTTTTATTGCCTCTGGGTCACTCAACTGACTAAAGTTAGCTTCTATTTGTGCCTCAGTTGGGTTAATCATTTTTAAAATTCAAATTATTAAAAATAGTATCATTTTAGTAATCCATATCCCCTGCTCATTTTAAATGTGTTGGTGTTGCTGCAAGACGTCGCTTTTCTTCCTCGACATCTCATTCGTGATCCAAACTTACTCTGATACCAATACGACCACCTAAGGTGTAAGGAGTGGTACCTTTCCATTTTGGATCAGCATCTACTAATTTAAACCTTCTTCAATTATTAGTAGCTTGCTCGCCTATTTGTAAGTCGACAATTTCGTATTCAGCATTAGGATCTTGTCCAAAGATTTCCTCACACATATCAAACCATAAAATATGATTCTCTATTTCCATTTTATCACGGTCTAATTTGCCAATAATAGTCTCTGATTTTACGCCATTTTTGTAAATATCATATTTGTAATCAATAAATTTTAAGTTATCAAATTTTTTATAATTTATTAGGCCTTCTGCTCATCTTCCCGCTGTATCATGATTTGGTAAAAGTCCCTCGTAAACAAAAAAGGACATTGCTACAGTAGTTGTTTGTAATTGATTAAATTTTTTTCTTATGTTATGATAATTAAGACTCGTTGCTACATGCCCATTGTTATCATAGAGAGTGTAATTTTTTACTTGATGATTATCAACTACACTTGATAATGCCCATGCGTTCATATGACCTTGCATAAATGCAGTTCTACCATTAGAAAATGTATTTTGCATTTCAATACTAATCTCTTTGTTATTAGCGTCTAATCTTGAAAATACTGCACTTTCACGGATGTCAGTGCTTGCTCTTGAAAACACACTAGCTGTAACATCGGCTTCGAAATAATGGTTAGGTAAAATAATATTCATTCAAGCATAGTTGAGCCCACCATCACTTTTTGGTTGACTTAGTAAAATTTTATTTGTATATTCCTCCTTAATTGCTATTAAAGGGGAATAGATTTGATAATTTCTTGGTAAATCTCAAATATTGGTAAAGAATTTACTTTTATCAAAATCATAAATTAGTGCACCAATTTTGCGATCATATGCATAAAATGGAATATTTACAAATGAGTTAAAAGAATCTATCCCAAACAGCTTGACACTCTCATCATCTCGGACATTGTTTACTTTGTGGACTAATTGAGGAGATCGAGCCGCTAAAATTCCGTCTTTATAATTTAAATTATTATCAAAAAGATAAATTCCTCACTGTCCTTCAATTTTTAAAATTGCAAAAAACTTATTGCCATCAAAAACTTTAATATCACCAACTTTTTCAACATTAGGCATTTTAATATCTAAGTTTCAATCAACTTCTTTATTTTTGTCATCTGAGATTCCACTAAGTGAAAAAGTAGAATTTAATAGTCTAGACAATCCTAGTTGATAGTACATTTTTAAGTTAACTTGAATATCAAAAAATATTCTTTCGTATTTTTTAAAATCTAAAACTTTCTCACTATGTTTTTTGCCATTAATATATAAAGCTAATTTAAACTTAATCCCTTTGTCAAAGTAAAAATCTTCAACTTTTGCACTAATGTTTACTTTTGACTTACTAAAAATGTTTCTCAAATCTTCATCGGATAATTCATAATCTAAATATGAGTATTCTGCGCTATATTTATTAGGATCAATAAAGTTATAACTAAAAATTTTTACTCTAATTGTTTTTTCTTCAAAAGTGTATTTTGATAAAAAACGATTTTGGAACACTTCTCTATAAGGTTTAAATAGTTCACTAAAATCTTTATTTAAATCCTTACTGATATTGTCTACAACCTTTGTTGCACTATCGGATAACCTTAGACTATCTCTACCATTAACTCTATCTATAAGGAAATATGATTTTATTAAAGTGACATTTTGTTCGAATTCATTTTTTAATCTTGCATACCAATAACTTATTTGATTTAGTTGGCTAACTTCTGTTATTTTAGGGAATCAACCTTTAGTATCTATTAAATAATCTTTTTTGTTTAGAATTTCAGTATCTAATTCACCTAAAATAGTTGCATTATAAAGTAATTTCTTTTGCTCCTCAATAGAATAAAAACCTGTTGTTAATTTTAATATTTTTAAATTAGTAAGTTGTATTGGCTCACCTAGATTTACATCATTAAATTTAATATATCCATGTGTGTTGTATTCAACATTATTTCTTCTATTGTAGCCAATGACAAAAGTAGCATATCAAAGCTTGTTATCGTGTGTATGTACTAGTATAGAATAAGTATGTTTTACATTAACACTTTCTCTTAAATCTATTTTTTTAAAATCAAATATTGGGAAATCCTCTTTTTCATTTTGTGTGGTATCGTATGATTGAAGTGTTTCGTCATAATTATTTACATAATCTTCAATATTGCCTACAATTTTAAAACTACGAACATCAAAAACTCCAGCGATTAGTGTAGGGAAATAGTCAATTATTGTTGATCTTATAGTGATGGAATATTCTACAAATCTTAACTTTTCAACTTTTACTTTCTGGGTTCGCTCTGTAATTTCTCCCTCTTGATCAACTGGACGATAAGCAATACTTGGATAATAGTCTACCTGAACTTTTACTTCTTCATAGTCATAATAACGTTCTAGAACTATTATTTGCCCACTTTTGGTTTGTTCAAGAATTAAGGGTTCACCAAGTCTTGCCTCACCTTCTGAGTATTCTTTAAAATAGGCTTTAATCTGTAAATCTGGTTCTTGTCGGTTATATATGTCTATATAAACAAGTTGTGCATAATATGTTGAGTTATCATGGTCAAATTTTATAAATTGTAAACAATTATTATAACCATAAAAACTTTTGATTACAGTATAGGTTTTAATTGACTCTAGTAAATTTTTCTTACTAATAACACCTCTGTTTAGTTCCTTTTTAAAATCCTCTAAGAAATGTTCAAAAATAATTTCATAAGGACGTGGATATTTATCAACTAAATTTCTAACATTGTAGGAAATTCCAGGTTTTGGTAATGTTGGAACTTTTCCATAATCAAAAGGTTTATACGTTAAAAGATCATCGATTTTATCATGAGGGGTTGTGATATAGTTAAATACATCGCGCACTCAACTTGTAGTTTTGTCATTTTTGGCTTGCTTTAATGGTTTCATTTATCTCCTTTGATGTTATAATTTTTTACATGAAATTTAAAAAATTATTACCTATTATTTTTTTTAGTTTATTTTTAGTTTTATTTGTCATTTTAATTTTAGGATCTCTACCACAAAATATTATTGGAACAAATAGCATTAATAAGGCTTTTTTGGATGATAAATTCCTAGCACAAAATGATAAAGAATTTAACAACTTATATAATAATATTTTGACCAATATTGCAAGAATAGGGGTTAAGGCTATTGATGTTAAAGATCAAAATTTAATTGATTTTGCAAAAGATACTGATTCTAAATTATTTAATATTTTTGATGTTTATGATAATTTGAAATCAAATTCACTAAACAGCTCAATAGCAAGTAAAAATATTTTTATATCTTTAATGTCAATATTTAGTATTTTGAGCTTATCTTTATCAATTGTGACTATCCCTTCAATTTCTAATAAATTGGCTAAAATTAAAAAGTAATAAAACTTTATTCAATTTTTATTTACCTAGTATTTCTAGGTATTTTTTTTGTTCTTTTTACTAAGGTGTCTACTTTGATATTACCGTAAATAATTGAATTAGTTTGATATGGTTCCTTATTTAATTTTTGTGGCATATCACGATAACTTTGCTCATCATAAAAGTTGAGTGCAGTTTCGCCGTTGGATGTATTCCGAAGTTTGTAAGTAATGTTGTGGTTATTGCTGGAGATGTCTAAGCTACCTTCTAATTCAAGAATAATGTAAACACCATCAGCTATTGAATTAATCTTTAATTCTACAAAATCTCCAACATCTCAATTGACTTTGCTAGTAGAAATTACCAAATCATAAGTAGAGCCGGAAGAGTGTGTTAATTGTTCTTCGGCGCGGGAGGCCAACTCTGGTGTGGTTGTAATGTCATTGTACTTATCCCAATAAAACACTCTTCCACTAAATCCACTAATTTTGGCAATGTGGTTAATTTCTTTTTTGTTTTCAAGTTGGATTGCTTGCCGATTATATTTGCTATAAGAAATAAACACTTGGTTAAATTCTTCACGTTTTCATTCAGGATTTACTTGCAAAAGATTACTATTTAATTCATATGCTAAATGTCATTTTAAAGTATTTTTTACCTCATCCTTATTGATAATAATTAAATGATTTTTTTTCTTTGTTTTTCAATTTCAAAAAAAGTTTTGTTCACTATTTCTTTCAATATTTGCAACTGGCGAGCTCAAGGCAATTTTATTTTCTAATGGGTGTAAATTATAAATGTCCCTTTGACCTAGATTACCTACAACATTGGTTGATTCAGTGCGTAATACATTGGCATATTGAAAACTATTTTTATCAATTTGTAAATCAGTTATAAATAAACTTTTAACATTTTCATTATTGATAATAGTTTTATTCTTTTTCATTTCTTGGGGATTCAAAAAAGAAATTAATAGCTCACCTGCATTATTTGTCTCAAAAACAACATGCGTATTAGTATAAGGGGCAAAAAATGATTTAAGCACAGAAAAAGGTGTTTTATTTGTGGTGTTATAAGCATTTATTTTCAAACCTGGTTTAAAATCAATTTTGTGCAATTTGATTTTTGGCTCATTTAATAAACTAATATATTCATTTAGCGCTTCTCTTGCATCAACTTTTACTCATTCAATGGCAGGCGGTTCAATATGGGACAATCATCAACGATTATCATAGGCTATTATTGATTGATCTTTAAATTTATTTGGCATCAATGAAAGCCGACCTTGAGATTCAATAAGTCCTGAAAATATTACTTGATCATCAGCAGATTTTAAGGTAATATTTGTAAAGGTATCGATTTTATCGTAGCTAGTAAAATGTTGGTTTGTTTGCAATCTTTGCTTACTGATTAAGTTGTGTAGTGTAATAGTTGTTGGATTAAAAAGATGTTTTTTATAAGTCATACGATTAGCAAAAGCTCACTTGCTGCTACCATTTATTTCAATTTTTACATCTTTATTTAATAGTTTAATAAGCATTATTTAATAAGTTCCTTGATTATATTTCTTTGTATGATTTGGTGCATCATATTTATCATTTTTAATATCAACTTGTACTGCCACCGGAATTTTATTGGCATCAGCATCAGCATTATCACCAGGTGGGCTTCCGATACTACTAATGGCTAAACCAGCTCCAGTTCCTAAGGCTAATAAACTACCAAGGGCGGCTGCTCCCATAGCAAAAGCAATCGGGGCAGAAAATATACTTCCCATAGCTAAAGCCTTAGAAACTGCTATGGCAACATTTCCTATTATCATTGCCATTTTATAAGCTGTAAAAGCTGCAATGGCGATTTTCATGGCATTTTGGAGACCACCAAAAGCTTTGGTTATATTTGTTAGAGCGCTTAAAAAAGACATTCCCAAATTCTTTTGTAAGTCTTCTGACTCCTTTTTAAATTCGGTAAGAGTTCTAATGTTTTCTGGTAAAGCGGCCGCTTGTCTTTGATACTCTTGCATACCTTCACGTAAAACATAATTAAGCCGCTCTTGTGCAGAAGCATTACGAAGCTTTTGTGAAGTATTAGCATCTAAAAATATCCCCATAGTTTTTAATTTCTTAATACTACCAGTTGTCACAAATTCCAAAAAAGATTGATTAGCAACATCAGCAGAATAACCTATTCGCTCAAAAGCATCACTAATTTTGGTAAGCTCTTCAGCTTGAGAAAGACCAAAGGAACCAAAATTACTTAATAATTGCATTTTGGCACGATATTCATTGATAGCAGCATCTGCTCCTTTAAATATAAAAGATGTTATTGCTAAGCCATTGAAATGTTTTTTAAAGTTTTGGACTTGATCTTTGATTCTATTTGACACTTTTTCCATCTCTTTATCGAATTGATCTGATACAGCAGAAATTTTTAAAACTAATTTCCCTAATGCCATTTTTTGCCTCCTAAAGTTTGTGCAAACATAATTAATTCCTGATTATTTTTTTGATTCAAATTAACATCTTCCAGATCATAAAATCTTTTCATCTTTTTTAATTCATTAGTTGGTAAATCGGACTCACTAGCAACTCTTAATGCCATTATTTGTTTGATGCTAGCATTTTCTGGAAGATGTGTTAAATAATCAAAAAATAAATTAATTGGTAGATCTAAAACATTTTTTGGATCTAGGTAATAAAAAGTTTTGAAATTAGCAAATATTGCACCCAAATCTTTCTGATAATCCAAAATTTGCTTTGCTACTTTTTTGTTTGCTCGCCACCATTGTTAAAATTATGATTAGTTCAAATAGTAATAATTTCTGACATGATAGATATAACATTTTGTAAATTTTGCTTTTTTAAAAATTCTAGTGCTTTGCTAGCCTCACTACCAAATAAGATTTTTAAAAAATCTTTTTGCAAAATATTTTTAATATCATCGTCTTCATTATGATCTTTTCGCCACTCTTCAAATTCAATAAGACTACCAAAATCATTGCGCATTCTCAATTTAAATCCAGGGATTATCTCAACAAAAAAAGGTTCAAATTTGTTAAGTTTAGTTTTTAATGTATATGTAGTCATAAATTATTCTCCTAAAATTGTTCTTAAGGTTTGCTCATCTACAAGTTTTTCTTCAATGGTGAAACTATTATCTTGTGGAAAGATATCAAAATCTAATTTAATAATTTCATCAGCATTACCACTTGGTAAATAATTTTTCATACCAAAAGAGGCTTTCCCTGATATTACAGTAGATAACTTATTAGTATTAGTTGTATTGGTGTCTTGAATAATTAACTTAATAAGTTGGTTGTTTAATTTTAATGGATCACTAGCTTTGATAAGGCTTAAAAGATAAACATGTAAATCATTGCTAAAATCTATGTCAATTGAAACTGATAACGACAAGGTTGTTCCGGTGACAATGCTAGTTGTTGATCCCTTATTATGAAAATAATTTTTGTCCTCTTTTTTAGTAGAAAAATTATTCTTTAATTCTTTGATATTGACTAAAGGTTTGAATTGTTTGGCACTATTGTGCTCAGGCGCTAAAGCAATGTATAAACTAGCTACATAATTGGTTGCTAACATAAATTCCTCCTAAATTTTTTCTATAAATAAATCGACTTCCCATTGATAAGTTTGGGAAACAACATCAAAATAAAAATTGTTTAAATGATAATTTTGGTTTTTTGAATACACTATTTTATTGTTGATAAATTTTGTTAATAATCGCCAATTATTACCTTTATTTATTTCTTGGAGCGCTTGTGTTATTAAATTGGCATTATCAAGTTGTTTTTTACTATGTTCCAAATTATCAATATAAGAAATTTTTAGACTAATGTTAAAGGTTTGTTGATTATAGTAAATTGGAAATATATTTTCATTATTACTGTTTTCAATAACAATTGCTCGGTTGCGATCTTGCTCGTTTATTTGGTACCAAAAAGGTAATTGAACTCCGATTTTTTGAGTGATAGCATTATAAAGATCAATTGCTACCTGATGTTCTAATGATTTATTTAATTCCATTTTTATCCCAATCATTAATTAGTGTTTTAGCTAAGTCTTCAAATTCTTTATTAAACATTTTTTGAGCCCTTTTGTTATAAACTCTTGCAAAAGGTGCAGATTTAGCAGTTGGTTTTTGATATTTATAAGTAATGTAATGCTTGTTGATATTAAATTCTTTTTGCTTTGACAATTTCCTAATTTTTCGTGCATCTTTGGCAAAAGGCTTTCTAATTCTTCTTCCCGCAAGCGCATAAATATATTCTTTTTTAGCTGGTTTTAAACCCACTGTTATTTGCAAGCTTTGAATACTTTTGCCACCAACTCTTAATTTAGCGGGTTTAGTCCCACTAATTGTAATAGCATTTTTAAGAGGGGTACGAGAGTATTTCCTTTGTCCTAAATTTTCGGGTACAATTTCAACAACTCTGTTTTTAAATTTGGAAGCTTGTTTTTCTAAAAAACTACTAGCCTGAGAAGTTTGTGCTAATTTAGGGATATTCTCAAGTAATTTTTTGTTTCATTCGAGTTTGTGCTCAATTTTCATTAACTAATTACCTTTTTGTAATGTTTAAAATCCGAACCACTCACCGATATTGGAAGCTAACATTTGGCCACCTTGGATAGCTAGCATCATAAATTTTTACTGCCTCATAAGATAAGTTGACGCCGCTACCCTCAGGGTTAGCATATAAAGTAACTATAAAAGTATCATGGTCTTTTTGCCAAACTTTTGATTGAGTAATTTTTTCGTATGCATCACTAACACTGTACTTATTGTCACCATTTTCTCAAAAGTCAAATGTTCAAATTTCACTCCTATTACTTGTAGAACTCAAATGATTTTGCTTTACAATCAATTTATAATTTTGTACCATCTGTATAGTATTATCATTATTAGTCAGCCTAACAGAAGGTCAGGAAACACTAGTTCCTTGATAATTAGAAGTATCACTAACCCTTTGGACATTGATATTTTGTTCATTGGTATTCAAATATGTAAAAGAAGTTGACCAATTACTAAAATTTAAGTTGGCATCACTTCCTGGTAAGCCTTGTTCTCCTCTGGGGCCAGTTGCACCAGTTTCTCCTCTTGGACCAGTTAGACCAACTAATCCCCTTGGACCAGTTGCACCAGTTAATCCTCGCTCGCCTCGAGGTCCTCTTTCTCCACGTTCTCCTGGTTCTCCTTTTTCTCCTTTAAACTCTGCTCTATGCCTTTGAAAATATGCTTCAACTTGTGAGTCTGGTAAGGAAATACTTAAATGTGGTAAGTAAGTAATATTGAGATCATCAGGTAAGATATATGAATTAATAAAGGTTGTAATTTTTTCAATAGCAGTTTGTGAACTGGCATTATAAGGTGTGATATCAATTGCTATTTGCTCTAAAAATTTATTACTTCTTGGATCGCTATAGAACTCTCTTTCTGATCCAAGTATAATAAGATGGGGGATATTAGTTAAATCCTTGTCTCAAGAATTATTAACTGGATCATCACTTTTTTTAGCATTGGCAATTTTAGTTGCTAATTCTTGAGCTTTGTTTTCTCTTTTAGCTTGGGCAAAAATTGCTTTTCATTGCAGAGTTGTATAAGGCCACATTATAAGCACTCGAGTTTGATTGTTAACAGCTGTCCATTGATGTCTTCACTTAAAAGCTGTATTTTCCCAATCAATTCTTTTATAAGGGGAATTATTAGATTGTTCAAGTTGTCTAAGTAGTTCACTTGCAACCTCGCTTTTCTTAGCTTCATCTCAAGTAAGCGATAGTCCAGGATCTCCCTTGTCACCTTTTGGCCCTTGGGCTCCAGTAGCTCCACGTTCTCCTGGATCTCCTTTGTCTCCTTTTGGACCTTGGGCTCCCGGAAGTCCTCTTTCACCTTGGATACCTTGAACTCGATTTTGTTTAATGGTAGTAATTTCTTGTTCTAATTGTCCAATTTTTGTGTTAATTTGAGGACTCAAAGTTGAGGCTCCAACCTCTGATAATTGAGCTTTAATTTCTTCAATATCACTTTTTTTAACTAAATTTTCAAGCTCACTTTTATTAACTAATATTGAGTGATCTAAGTTTATGTTAGCCAATTGTGATTGTAATAGGGATTCTTGCTTACTTGCTACTTTAGTATTTAATTCACTTTTGGTTTGTTCAATTAAGTTATTTAGTTGTTGACTTTTATTTTCAATTGATGCAGTATTATTTGCGATTAATTGTGATAATTTGTCATCTTTTGATTGTAATTGTTCATCAAAATTAGTTTTAAGTTGCTCAGTAGTACTTGTTAATTCTTGTTTAGTAGCATAAGGTAAAAGATTTTCATTTTTTAAAAATAAATTATGGTCTAAACTTGAATTGTTTAACTGTTGTGTTGACAATAAGGATTGCTTAGTATCAATTTTACTATTGAGTTCTTGCTCTTTATTATTAATTAGTTCTTTATTAGCACTAATATTTTTTATATTTTCATTAATAAGCAATTTAAGCTCACTTTGATTACTAGAAATACTTTCCACCAATTCATTTTTTATAACATCAATGTTAGTACTATTTTCTTGCTTATATGAATTTAAAGCAGCACTTGCTTTTTGAGCTTCAGAGTCAATTTTAGTTATTAATTGTTGACTTGTTTGGTTATTAGTAGTCGTAATATTTTTATTTAAATTAGTCTCTGTTTGAGTAATTAAATTTTGCAAATTTTGCTCAGAAGTGGAAATATTTTGCTCTAAATTTTGCCTCAATTCTAACAATTGGCTTGGATCTACCTTTTGATTCCAATTTTTAATATCACCATCATTAAGTGGTAAATCCTGGTAATTAACTTGGTTTTCTTCAACATTAATTAATTTAAATCCATTAGTTAAAGGAAGTCTATTTTGTTTTTCATCTAAGCCCTGGCGAAATTGTCTAGGACTAATGCCTAAATTGAGATCTTGGGATAAACTAGGATCTTGAACTACATTGTTTACATAATTTGCTAAATCGGTAAATTCTTTTAACTCGCCTGCATATTTAACAACTATTTTTTGCTCTTGAACATTAAATAAATCAGTATCTATTGATGTCACCCGATAAACAGCATTAGCTCGAAAAACATAATCATCGGTCTCAATATTGAAATCGGTTTTGAGAAGTTTAATAATTAAAATATCTCACTCATCTCTAACCATTCCATTTGCTAGTAAATCTTTGTCTCTTACAATGTGGCCAAAGATAGTCTTAGAAAAATATTTAATAGATTCCTGGACTCCTTGGTCAACTTGCTTTTTAATTTTGATAATTAAAAAAGGTTCACGATATTTTCTTGGGTCTATACTAGCATATGACATTGAACTCCTTTCTTAAATAAATATGATTAAATAAACTTAACTCGATCTCCTAAAATATCAATAATCATTTTGTTAGGGTCGGCATCTTTATTCATGCTATCGGGATTATTGTGATAAGTAGCTGCTAAATGTAAGGTTGCCATTTTAGTTTTTAAGTCTCAAGCTCACTCGTGGTTATCATCAATAAAATAACGACCTGATAATTCTTTTAAAGGTAGTTGATAATATTGTGTCCAAACATTTACTCTTGCTATTTCGATGTAATCAATAATAATTGAGTCTAACAAATTTGTCCCAATTGCATTACGATATTTAAAATCAATTAGTCACTGATATAAAGGATGTTGTGGATCAATTATTGCCATTATCTAATTTCAACGTATCTAGTATTAATGTAAGGATCAGTTAATTTAATTTCTCCTCTAGTTGTTAAAATTTTAGAATCAAGACCTTTTTTAATTCCACCATAAGGGTCATCTTCAAGTACAAAATCTAATCCATAAGCCACTAAATGTTTAGAGTTGAAAAATAAGAGGGCACGCTCACCTTTGATCGCATAATGAGAGTTGAAAACAATTATTTCATCGCTAGTGAGGTCAGATTCCTTGGTAGCTGGATTTTTATTGTCAGTAAACATCCCCCTCACTTCACTTGCTATTCTTTTCATTGCAGTTTTGTCTTCAAATTTAGTTTTAGGATAAAAATCGGTTGTTATTACTTTTACACCACGATATGTTTTGTTAACAATATCTAAAACTTCTGGGATAAAGTTGCTATAAGTATTGGTAATATATGGTCTTATCAATCCATTTCAAGTAGTGGTGTGTAGCACAAAAACAAAGTCTGCAAAATTATCAAAACGATATTGGTCTTTAAAAGAGTCGATAATTTGGTCAAAATCTTCAAATGAGAGGCGACCTTGATATTTTGAATTAATACGTGCAGAAATTGTAGGACCTCCAACATAATTATTATCAACATCAATTTTTGAGTCTACAGATGCAAAAATATTTTTATAGAAATCTTTACGTAATGAAGTAATAATTTGATTTTGTGCATTAGTGATTTGTTTGTCTCATAACTCTTCATAGTGAGGTAAAGCTTTATTAATTTTTAGGTGTAAAGCCCGACGGTGTGGTTTTAATAAAACTGATAACGTTTTACCACCAAACTCGATAGCATCTTCTGCCTCACCAATAACTGGTACGTCTTGAGTATCATCAATATAAATTAATTGTTTAACTTCATTTAAAGCACTCAAAGGAATTTTTTGTGATACATCGCTAAACTCAGGAAAGATTTTTTCAAGCTGAGAAATAATATGAGGCATTTGGATAGTCTCAATAACTGCTAAACCTTTTAAAGGAGTTGTCCCATCCAAAGCTCTTTGCTCGTATGATTGTTTAATATCTTTGATTTCTGTTGATACAAATTCAATTGAACGTTTTTTATCTTCTGGTAAATCTAAATATGTGCGTTTAAATAAATCTTGTTTCTCATCATCGCTTAATTTACCAATTTTAGCTTTTTTGATAAGCTCAAAAGTGGAAATATTTTGGCTATCAGGTTTAGAATAGAGGGAAGAATGCGCTAATTTATTCATACTATTTTGATCTTTTTTAATAGTTTCTAAAACCTTTTCTATTGCTTCCTGTTGGGTTTTATTAGATTCGACTAATGATTTAGAAATTTCTAAAAAACGGTTATTGTTATCTTGATTTTGTTTGATAAGAGTTAAGTTTTGTTCGCTAATTTTAGTAAGGGTTGCTAATTGTTCTTCTTTATCAACCACTGGTTGTGATTCTAATACTTCTTTAATGTTTTCACTTTGTTTAACTTTGTTTTTATTTTCCATTTTTTCTCCTAATTTTAAAATTTTGATAATACTTTTGTTATTTTTGGCATAGACTCTTGCCTTGTTTTGTGGATAAAATCCGGCATGTACTGGATCAATTGAGATTAAATTACCTTTTTTAAAAATAATATCAATATCACAATCTACACTGGAGTTAGGTTGGGTTTCAACTTCGAGTGCTTCAAAGATGAAACTATTAGACTCAAGCACTCCTTTTTCAACTAATTTGGCAACTTTTGTTAGTTGTTCATTTTCATTGTTAACCTTAATTTTGGCAACAATAGTTTTATCAACTTTTTCAATAGTCATTGATTGATCTTTTGTCGATGCTAAAAGGTTTTCAATTGAGATTTTATGATCTAAATAAGAATTAATTTTTTGTTTATTAAAAGGTAGTTGATGGTCAAAAGCATCAAGAGCTATTTTTTCACGATACTTAAGGCCATTATCTTCATTAATTGGAGATCAACTATCTAATTCAATAATGAGCTCTAAAGTTTTACCATCTTCTTTAGTTATTATTTGATTGCTGTTTTTGTAAATTAATTTTGGCATCTATCTCCTTATTTTCTTCAATATTTTTCAAAGGAACCAGTGTCGAATTAATTAGTAAAAGATCACCATCTTTTAATGCTTTAAGTCCTAAAAAAGCACGCACTTCATTAGGTGTTAAGTATCCGTTATTAACTCCACTAGCTGCTAATTCTTGAATGGATTTGGTGTCCATAGATAATAGATCAATAGGTCTAAATGTTATTAGTTCACTATTTGGTACTAGTTCAATAGAGAGCCGTTGGCAAATATTAATTAAAAGCGGAATTAAGGCATTGTCGGTATAAGCTTTATTTAGTTCTGCGCTTGAGTTATATTTATTTTGGTCTTCAATACCTAGCTTGGCTGGCGGAATACCTAAAATACTAGCAAACTCCTTTGCTATGTTATTACGAGTATTTAGGTCAAGTCGCATGTTTAAAACATCAGTTGCTTTACCTATGTCCCACTTTTGGTCTATGACAATCCCAGCGTAACCTTGTTGCTTTTGTCGGGCAATCATTGCATTTAAAGCTTCTTGAGCCTTTTTTTGTTGTTCTTCATTGGTAACTGCAGGAATTTTAATAAATAGAGAATAACTTAAGTCGTTTTTAATTGCTTTAAGCATTGATTGTTCATTTTCTTTAATCTTAGTTATCGTAGATTTAAAAAGTGAAAGAAAAGAAAGGTTCTCAAACCCAGCAATAAATTCGTACTCTATTCATATGATATCATCATCATTGTATTTTATTTCGCTATGAGGCATTTTAACAGTGTAAAAAATCCGGTTATCATCTTGAGTTTTTTGGATGATGCCAGGAAATATTGGTGTTAAACTTATAACTTCACCTTTATCATTTTTAACTTTTAAAATAGGTGAGTAACCATATAATAAAAGATTCCAAACAACTAACTTTTTAAATTCTCATGGAGTTAGAGAAGGGGAGGGTTGTTTGTTTAAAATAAATAGTAAAGGGGAATTTATTTGTTGGTTGTCTCTAATATGCAAAAAATTAACTTTAGCAATATCATTTGTAATTAATTGCAATGCCCGCGAAAATATACCAAAAGTTAAAGCCTCTTCCGGTGTTAGTTTTTGATTATTATCACTAAATTGATAATTTAAATTTATGGGCTCTGGACGATTATTATTAAAAGAACTACTCTTCCTTCTTGAGGAAGTATTTAATAACTTTATAGTTAAATTCTTAAAGTTAGTAAAAAAAGATAACACTTAAAAACTCCTTTGAAAGGTTCAAAATTTGTTTTTGGCGTGTTATCTTAATTATAACATATATTTTTATTTTTTAAAAAAATTATCTTATTAACAATTATTGGCTATCTTCTTTATCTTTTTTGAGGGGTGACTCCTCACTTTCATACTCCATTTTTAGCTTTTCTATCTCTTTTACAGTAAAGCCTTCTTCTTGGAGTTGGTTTGTACTTTTTGCACTTAAGTTTCCTATTAAACTTTTATACAGCCTTTTTAAATAGTCATACTCAGAGCCAACCTTACTAAAAGCAAGTGATGTTTTGATAATATTTTTTAATTCACCTGGAGAAGGTAGTTTTCCTGCTATTTGCAATATTTTTTTAAATAATTTTGTATCCTTTGATATTCCTTTAAAATTCTTGATAAAAGAATTAAAATAATATTCAGCAACCTTTATTAAATCTTCATTGGAATACTTATTAAAATCAATAGTAGCATCAAATCTTCTAATTAATGCTTTATCCAAATTTGAATATAAATTAGTAGTTGCAATAAGTATAATTTCTTTATTAAACTCTGTTAGTCTATCTAATTCTCTTAAAATAGTAGATGTTGCCCTTCCCATCTCTCTTACATCATTGGAACTAATACGATCCAAAGCAATAACATCTATTTCATCAAACAAAACTACAATTTTATTTGTATTTGGAAGTCTATTTATCTCTTCAAATACCTTTGTTATGTTCTTAATAGTTTCCCCTAACTTACTATCTATTAGATTATCAAAACTAACTATAAAAAGAGTTCCTCCCAACAATCTTGTTATATTTTTGGCTGCCTCTGTTTTTCCAGTACCTGGTAATCCTTCAAATAAAAATTTATTAATACCTATATTATGGTTTATAGCGTTAATAATACCTTGTATATCTTCTGTTATTTCAAGTGGTAAAGTTAAATTATCAAGGTTTTTTATTTTTACTGGTTTTAAAAACTGACCTTCAAAATTAATTTCCAACTTACTTGTCAAATCACTAACTTTTACTGATTGTAAATTCATTTCAGCTATTAAGCTCATAATATATTCGGATAACTCGTAGTCTCCCACCCTATCAAAAGCTCTTGCTACTTCTATTGCCTCATTTCTAAAAGAATTTTCATTTCTATCGACATAATATTTTATTAAATTTATAACATTTTTTTTCTTCATATTTGCTTACCTTATATTTACACATTATCACTGAAATAATGTTCTTAATTTATTACATTTCTTACGATTATTTAAGCATCGGGGACATAATAAAATCCACTAGCTACACCTTCATCAGATCTATGTAATTGGTTAGCAGCCATTAGCATAGCTATAAAGGCATCAATCCTCTTGTTAGGATTAATTTTGGAAACAAAGACATTTCCCGAAAGATTATCAACATTTTTTACTGCTGTATTTATTATGTGCGAAATAGCATACTTATTATCATCAATGATATAGATTTTTTTATCTTTTAATTTTTTTTCAAAACGAATAAGTGCAGGTGATAAAAATACTCCTTGCTTAGTTTTGATTAGCTCAAACTCGTTAAAATTACCATCTTTTAAAATATAGTCTTTAATGATGCTAAAAGCCCAAGGATCATAAGCTAATGCATAAATATTAAAGTCTTTTTTTCAATCAATTAGTCTTTTGGATACTATTTTATAATCGATAGTTTGGCCATTAATTAGTTCGATAAAATTATCTCTTTGCCAATCTAAATAAGGGGCACCATCACGTTCTATTTTTTTGTGAATGTGAGAGTTTGGTAAAAATCCTAAGACCTTAAAAACTCACAAAGGTTCGCCATCTTCTTGTGGAACCTCTCAAGCAATGCAAATAGCGGTGGTATCTGTTGTTGAAGACAAATCAACTCCTATTATACCTGGGTAGTCTTTAAAAAAGTTATCATTAATTAATTTTTTAACAATAGCTTTGTTTTCCTCTTGCGATGCTTTAATATCTTGATCTTTAAAATAACCATTAGCATTAGAAACTCACATTCCTAACCTTTTAATTTTAAACTCGTTTTCACTGGCAATACTAGTAATAAGGGAATACTCTTGCCGTAACTTATCAAGAGAAACACTAATTCCTAAAGCAGGATTTGCTTTAATCCATAAGGATTCATCTTCTCAATTATTATAATCTTCTTTGTCTAATTCTGCAGCTCATAAAAACACCGAAAAAGTTGGATCCTCAACAAAAGGGTTATCAATTTGTCTTTTCAGAAATGTTTTATAAGAATGCTCACGTTCATAACAAACTGAGTCAATATTGTTTCCTTTAGTAGTATCATAAATAATTAAAAAATTCTTTCTTGACAAGTTATTTGCCAACATTGCTGATTCTTGGATTGTATCGTCTTTGTGAAGGTGGTACTCTGTTAAAATCACAAGGGAAGGGTTTTTACCCTCAAGGGCTTTTTTCTCAAATGCTAAAGCTTTAATGAGTCCTTTTTTCTTACTAATGATTTGAATAGTGTTGTACTTATGAAAACGGGCACGCATTTTTTTAGTACTTTGAATATACTTTTGTGCTGTATCGTAGACAATTCTACTTGCTTCCCTTTGTGGTCCTATAATATAAGTTTGTGTAGCGCTATCATTTGTGATACCATTGGCAACTGCTAGAGCAAACATTGCTCAAAAAGAGGATTTCCATTGCTTACGTGCTTCAACATCGAAGACTTGCTCAGTTATCATACTTTCGGGGTCATCTTTGTATCTTCATCCCAAAATAAAACCCGCCATAAATTGTCGAAAATCAGGAAAGATGAAAGCTTTTTTAGTTTCAGGGATAACAATATCTTTTGTAAAATTAATTAGATTTAATAAAGGTTTTTTATAAAAGCGGAAGGGAAAGTTTACCTCTTGTTGACGATACAAAAAGATTACATGACGCAAACACTGCAAATAAACCATATTAGAGGTAATTATTTGTTTATTAACCACTTTATAAGCATATTGAGTAGTATAATCATCAGGAGCAATTTTATAATTGTTAAATCAATTTAAAATTTGTTGTACTTCTTTATTCATAAGCTGATAAATCTTCTTCTTGCTCTTCAATAATACTTTCTTTTAACTTTTGTCTGGACAAAGGTGTTAATCCTAGTTGTGCTAACATATTAATAATTTGGTTATAATGTTGGTTTAAATCGATATCTTGCTTTTTAAGAATACCTTTATCATCAATTGAATAAACAAGATTGGTGGCGCTAATTTCTAGCAATTCCTTTTTTGCTCTGTTATAGTCCTCGCGGGTTTTAACAAGACTTTTATAATCCCGGTCTATCATTGTATTAAAAGCATTGAGCTCTGGCGTCTTAATAGCATCCCCTTTCTTATTTTTACTATAAATATTTTCCATTAATTGCTTGTTTTTATCGATTGATTGTTCCAACCTTTTAATATGTGCATTATAAAAATCAATGTCCTTTTTAAGTTGTTTGATTTTATTTGGTTTAATCTTTTGAGTTCATTGTTTAAAGATTAATTCCTGAGCTTTAATTTTTTGGATCAAGTCATCCATTGAAAATAAAAATATTATAAAATCATCAGCTTTAAAAGGTTTGTTAGCATTTTCTTCTTCAATATTTTTCAAGATCTTTTGAATCTCTTTTTTATTTTTAAATTGTTTAAATAAATCGATTTTTTCCTGTTTTTTTAGACTCAATTAAAATTACCTCCTTGATTAAAATAAAAAGTCATTTGAGATTTGTTTAAGTTTTTGGATTAACTCCTCAACTGCTAATCTTAATTGCAATATTTGTTTATCATATTGTGAATGTGTGATGTAATTGTGATTTAGATTTATCCAACCCGACAATATTTGGGCACACTTGTATTCTGGCATATTTAAGCTGGCGTATTTCATAACGACAAAAAAACTTTTAGAAAATGAAACTACTTTAGTGTTAGCTTTCGGCTTTAGATATCTATTTATCATATTTTGGCCTGTTAAGCCATATCAATTGGTAAGTAATTCATACTTATTATATTTAATTTTTTTCTCTTTAGCTTCTGTTTGATAATCTCTAAATAAGTGATAAATCCCAAAAAATGTAGCTCAATTAATAATATTGTTTCCATCCTTATTAAAAGCAAATTCAAAAACTAATTCATTAATTGGCATATTCTTATAATAAGGATCTTTTTGGCTTTTTTGGATTTTAACATTAATGTAGGCTACTAAGCATAAACCTTGTAAACCCAAATCCCTTTGATGTTGAACCGTATTTCTACAAATATCTAATTGTGCTTTTCAATCATACAATGCAATTTCCTCCTTGCTCTGTCATTGAATTTGAGATTTTACTTGTGCTTCTCATTCTTGCCATAATTTTTGGTATTTAAAATTTAATTTTTTATTATTGTTGTCAGTAAAAATTAATTCCATTTTTATCCTGTTTTTTAATTATTTTTTGAACTCAAAAAAGTACGTTGGTGTAAGTTTTTTAAAAATAAACTCATTTTTATTTTTTAAATTTTAAAAAAATTTTTTTGTTCAACCAAGTTATTTTTAATTTTACTTACACTAACACACTTTATATTATAATACTTTTTTATCAAAATAGCACCTAAATACAGGCTTTTTACTCTATTTTATCCTTTTTTTAAAAATGTGTGTAGAAAAATAAAGACACACACTTTTAAAAACCTTTTTTCCAGGTAAAATTTTTTTTGTTCAAAAATGTAAGTTAATCTTTTTCTACACACATTTTTAAAATCTTTATAAATTAAAAAAATAATAGTCACTTTGGGGAAAAGGCAAAAGAAAGATTGTAGCTAAAAATGATGATCATATTATCAATAATATTTAAAAATAAATTGAGAAAAAAGATTATAATAAAAGCTATAAAAAAATAATTTTGTTTTTCAAAATCTAAAAAAAATGCACAACAAGGTGGGGTGCTCGGTAAACAGCTCAACCCTGTTTTTTTAAACTCCCCCCTATAGTAAAGTCATAAAGCTAAATCTTGTTAAGTCAACCTTTAAGTTCCTTATAAGGTTAATTAAACTACTAAAAGGCAATTCACTAGTATAGGAATCAGTGTTTAACTATTGTTGTTGTTTAAAATAATAAAAAAACACCCGTTAGGGTGTAAAAAAAGTCACACAAAGTAAGCACTCTTGCTTAACTTTATATTTGTTTATTTAATTAATATAAGTTAATTTTTCTTAAATACTTTTTCAATTTCATCTTTTGTTATCAATTGGTCTTTTCTTTTATTATTTTCTTTTACTGTAATAAGCTTTCTATTATAAATAGTTGGATCTATTTTAATATATTCATTTATGTAGTCTTTTATACTAAGAAAAAAATCTAACCTTTTAAAAATATTTTTTTGTCATTGCATGACTCCTAATTGGTAAATTTCTAACTTTCTTTCTAGTCCATTTATGTAATTGGTTAATATATCACTATTTAAATATTTTGCTAACCTATTTTCATTGAAATTTCTAGAGTCTTTTAATAATTCTTTTTTTATTTTGTTTAAATCCTTAATTATTAAATTTGAAGAACAATAATCACTTAGTATATCAAAATCTCTTTGATCATGATTGCTGTAATCTCAATATAAATTAACAAGTCGTATTATTTTATTTAATTGTTTAAAAAAATCTTTTGGTAATTTTATATTGTGTAAATTCATTCTAAAATAGAATCTCCTTACTTATAATTTGGTTTTTCTCTAAAGCAATTTTATAACTATCTAAATTTTCTTTTAATTGTTTTAATAAATATTCAAGTTTTTTGATATTTCGTGATAGCAAACTGTTTTGAGTCACTTGATTATTTAGGTGGTTAATAATCTTATTAATATAAAGAGGGTCTAATTGTTCTTTGGCTTGCAATTCCAATAAATATTGGGTTGGTCAAACAAACAAAGGTTTTAAAGACCATGTTTTTTCAAAAATACAATAAAAAAGATCCATGTCTTCTAGTTTATCATAATAAGGGAACTTCTCTTGTTTGAAATATACTTGTATTGCTGTTGTTTCTGGTATTACAAAATGTCGATCTATAATTTTGTTTAATTTAGCAATCTCTTTTAATTGTTCAATAATTAGAATAATGTTTAGCATTTTTAAATTTTTATTTTGTTCCATTTTATTTTCCTTTTTTGTTGGTTTTATCTTCTTTGAGATTGTTGTTAAAAAACTCAATAATAAGCCCAAAAATTGCACGTAAAGGCTTAATACATATAGAATTGCCTGCAATTCTATAAAAGTGTGTTGGTGCTAAATTAGCTTTTAAAATTTTGTCAACTTCACTTTGGTCTAAATCCATATATCTAAGGACTTCATCATATTTTAAAGAGCGAATATAATTGTCTTGCAACTTTACTTTTATCACATTAGATCTGGCTATATTTGTACGCCCTTTTCCCTTAGGATCAAACACACTTGCTTCAATATTAAATAAGGGAAGACCTTGTAATTTGCAAGAAATAACATCACCATTTTTCTTAAACTCTGGCAAGTTCTCTGGTTTAATTAATTTGCCAAAAAGGTTATTCTCTGGTGTGTTATGTTCATGGTTAATAATGTGATTGATAATAAGGTTGTCATATTTATTTTTTCATTTGTTAATATCTCAAAAGCTAAAGTAATTATTGAATTTATTTTCTAATCAAGAGACACAGAACAACCTTTTTCTTCTTTGTGAGCTACCAAAATCACCTGCATCTAAAATTTCACATTTAGTGCGATAACCTAGGTCAATCAATCTTAATAATCATTTATTTAAATCTTCATCAAATTTATTTGATGCTAAAGCAGCAACATTTTCCATTAATAATATTTTTGGCCTTAAATCTAAATCTGATAACTCTAATAATCTCCCTATATGCCACAACATAGAAGAGTGGGTATTACTATTATCAGCAAAGCCTTTTTTACTTCCCATATTGGAAATATCTTGGCAAGGGAAAGAATAGGTTAGGATATCAATATCTTTAGGTAAAGGTTGGTTGTGGTTTTTAATATCACTTATATAATTATTTGGTTGCCTTACAAAAGGGAGCAAATAAGGTACAATTAAATCTTTTTTATCTTCATTTAAGGTTAATAAATAATTTGTTTTGTTTGGTTTTTTGCTATCATTGGAAAATATTAATTGATTAATAGCTTTGACTTCCTCTTCTGTATAAGAGTAGTCTAAAAAGTAATTAAGATCGTGTAGATGTGTGTAAGCTTTAATTGCTGGAATATATCATTCAATCATTCCAAGAGAATCAACTTTTATTTTGTAATCTTCTGCTTCTTTTTTAAGTGCTAGATATTGGGAACCATATCCAGCAAATGCTTCAAAAATAGTTAAATGTTTTTTATTTGTCATTTTTAAACTCACCTAAAAAGTGGATAATTAAATTTTTTCAATCTAAAAATGCAATTGGTTTTGCATCTTTTAATAGATGCTCTCAATTATCATTATTTACATCTTGATTGAATCAGATTTTATAATCAAAAGGCATGTAATAACCAACGGGAAACTCTTTGTTAAAAAGTTCGAATTGATTAGCTTTTCCTTGTTTATATTTGCTATATTCGGCAAAAGCTGGAGTTAAATTAAAAGAGCCTCAAACATTATTAAGACACAATATTATTTTTACTAAATCATAATAAACTTTTGGTGCTCTGTTAACAAATAAGCACAAGTTGTAAAATAATCTATTGATATGTTCTTTGACTAAATTTAAATTGACATCCATTGAGTAAATGTTGCTAATCAAAATTAAAAAGTTATATCAAAATATTTTGTCTGGTCTAATGTTTTTAGCTCTTAAATAAAATAGAACAACAGTGAAGTTGCCAACTCCGGCACAAGGCTCTAAAAAAGTTTTGGTAAAATCTAAGACCTCTTTATCACTAATTTTATACATTTTTAAAATAGCATGTCTTGGTGTAAAGATTTCTACATTATCTTTATCATCAGAGCCATAAGTTTTTCCATTATGAGTAAACTTTACATTTTTTCCCTTCCTTGTATAAAAAACTGGTTTTACAGGTTTGATTTGTTCAAAAATACTTTGCTGTACTTCATTCAACTTAGGTTTTAAAAAAGCCACAAATTCCTCAAGTTTTTTAACAATATTTGCATCTCTATCAAACTTTCTTTTTTTGTGATCTTGTAAATCTTTAATAGGTTTAAATTCAAACATATTTTTTTATGTAATTAATCTCCTTGCCACTTAATTTAAGAATCTTATAAAGTTGTTTATCATCGTAATTTTTCCAATCTAGTCAGGGATACAGGAATAAATCTTGATTTCTATTTTTTTGAGTAAAGGCTGGTGCACTACTTATTACATCGCATATTTTGTTTTGTGAGAATTTAATAAAATTGTTTGCTTCTGTTCTGCTATTTACAGTTAAAAAATAAATTTCTGAAATCCATAAAACATAAGGAGGAACAATAAATCATTTATTATGTTTCAACCCAAATCTATTCCGTGCTATTTTTCAATAGGGTAGGTTTTTTAAAATTTCTTCTCGTTTTTTACTATCAGTAAAAAAATCCATATGTATCTTATCTTGGTTGTTGCCAACAATATAATTTGCTACTCGTACGTGCTTTTGTGGACATTTTTGGTCTAAACAAATATAAGGTCTAATTTCCCTTCTTGTAATGTTTTGCTGTATAACTTTCCTATTTTCAAAAGAAACAATGTTGTTTTCCTTCATATATGACTTTATTTTTTTGATAATAGGAAAGGAATTATGATTTTTTAAATAAATTCCTATATCCTCGTCTATAAAATTACTTTTATTGTGTTGATCTAGTTCTCAATTAGAATCATGCTCTCCTAGTGTTTTTTTTCATTTTCAAAAAAAATGGTGCGTTTTTTTTTTTTTTTTTTTTGATTTTCTTATCCACAATGACAAAACTAATTTCACTACCTATTCCAATATTTGTAAATAATGGCCTTAAATTACTAAAAATACCAACAGCACGCACATTGTTTTTTACCAAATCTATTAAATATTTATTGATTGGTGCTTTTGAAACTAATCAAGTGCTAGGTGTAAGGAAAGCAAAGCATCTAGCAAACTCCCAAGCTGCTAATATAAAATAGTTATACATTGGAGCAGCATTTTTTATAATTTGTTCTTCACTAGTTGGTAAATTAATTTGATAAGGTGGGTTAGACATTATATAATCAAATTGTTTTTTAAATTTGGTAATAGGGATGTTCATTTTTTTCCTTTCTTAATTAATCGAAAATATCAGACAAGAAGTCAAAGTCATCTTCTGACTCTTGCTTATCATCTTCTTTTTCTTGTCTATTATTGTGTGGTGAACCACTCAAGTATTGTTGACTACTTGTTTGATTAGTGTTGTTATTGGTCTGATTAGTAGTTTGTTCATGATCCACTCATCTTCAAAATTGGCCATCACTTTGGATGCCTTCATCGGCATAATAAGTAATAATTTCTTCACTAAAGTTGATGACTGATAAAGGTTTATAACCATATTTTTCACAAAAGCTTTGGTAATTTAAATATGTATCATAAGGTGATGATTGGCGAATAATAGTTCCTTTTTTGAGGTAAATTCTTCCTTTTTCTCCATGTTGTTTTGCATTTTCCTCAAGTCACAAAATAACAGGGTTGTTTTTCTTGGCATAGAGTTCTAAAAGTAGTGATGCTTTTTGACTATGAGTAAATTCACCATTAGTTTTTAATCTAGAATAACCTTGAAGTGCAAGGTTAAAAAGTGCTGATAAATTAGCAGGGGTTCTTAATTTGTCTAAGATATTAATATCGACATTATCACCTTTAAATTGGGTTAAAAAGGGTAAAATTATAAACCTTCTAAAAAATCCATTTGAACGCTCACCACTACTTGGAAGTTTATTGGTTGCAAAAATCATTTTTGCCTTGTTTTCAAAAGAGAAAACATCTCGCCCTTTAAACTCTGCAGTAATAATATCACCAGTAATTAGGTTTTTAAGAGTAGCAGGTTCTTTGATATGATCAACACTAATGTCACCACCAATGTTAATCATTTTATTAAGAAGGTTAGCGGTTTGAAATCGTTTGCCAACATTTTCAAGGGCAATGTTAGAAGTATTAGTTTTACCAAAAAGTGCGATAACTAGTGAAAGGAAAGTAGATTTTCCATTTGCAGCACTTGGACCAAAAAGCAATAAGGCTTTTTGATATCTTAAGTCGCCAGTTAAACAATATCCTAAAAATTCCATTAGGATTTGTACAAGTTGTATGTCATTGCTACATATTTGCTTTAAAAATCGTTGGATTTGGCTATCATCTGCTTTGTCATCATAGTCAATTGGAAGTTGGTTGATAATAAAGTATTTAGGGTCAAAAGGCATTATTTCACGAGTATTAATGTTGACTAAATTATTCTTTAGTGCTACAATATTAAATTCTAATTCTGCATAAGTAATAGTTGGCTTATTTAAAATATTTTTGGTAACCTCTTGAATTTGTCGCATTGTCAAATCCGGGACTATCTCAAGCATTTTCCCATTAAGTTTGACTTCATCACAGACATAAATGTAGCCATTGTAAAAGTAAATTAATTCATTAAATATTTTAATATGGTACTTTTCAATTAAATAGTCTGCTAATAGGTTATGCTTGAATTTGCTACCTTGGAAAAATTCAAAAGGTGAAGGCAAACCTTCTTGTCTTGTAGTTGCTTCAAGGTTGGCAAAAAGTTCTTGGTTATCACCTTGATTATCTTTGTCATAATCAGGTGTTAAATTTTGATTAATAAAAATATTATCAAAGCCATCAAAGATTTTTTTAATCTCGTGACCTGATATTGGTTTTGATACAAAAAAGATATTTAAATATGTGATAATATCAATAATTTCCTGCTTGCTATAACCTAGACGATAAAGTGGAAATACTCTTGCAAAAAAATTATTACGACGGGAACCCTCAACTAAATTTGTTGGCGTATCAAGTTCAGCAATCTTTTCGGCTATTCTTCCACCTATAGGTGTTAAAAATCTAGGTAAATAATCTAATTTTTGCGGCTCTAATAGTTGAATCCACTTTCTTCATTTACCATTTTGTTTAATCATTGTATAGGCATTTTTAAAGCCGGTTTTTATGTCAGCTTTTATTCCTAAAGCTAGTAGGGTATCTGTATAAGGTTTAGCAATTGAGCAATGAAAGAAAAAGTGGTGACCTCTAGTAGTCTCAAGAATACTTGTTTTGAGTTTTAAGCGAGTAATAAGATTAATTAATTTTGTACTTGTCTCTGGATTGTCTTTGTTATCGATATCAATAACACAATAATTAGGAGGCACAATCATCCCGATATTTTGCTCGCTAAAAATTTCTTTTAGTTTGTACCTAGTGCTACCAGTGCCACTTCACTTTTTAATTCTAGGACTCTTATCAGCATTTAAAGGGATAAATTCGGCACTCTCACCATATAAATCAACAAACTTTGACAAGTTAAGATCTTGTGACATCTTAATCCTTGTTCATGCTATCTAATTCATCAATAATAAAATCACTAACAGTTGTGTCATCTTCATTAATAAAAATTGGATTTTTATTTTCATTATTAGAAGCAAAACTATTTAGTGGAGTGTATTTAGGTGAAAGAGCTAAACTTTTTTGTTGTGCTGCAAGCGCACTTTTAAATTCTTTTTCTTGAAGCTCGTAAAGCAGATCAACTTGTTCTTTGCTTGTGATAATATTGTAATAGGTAAAAATTCCTTGCTCATTTTTTACTTGGTTAGCTCGAATACCAATTTGTTTCCCATTTAATTCCTGACTTGAGTTTTTAATTTGTTCAATATATTGTCAAGGAATGCCAAACATTTCACAAATAAATCCTAATTGGTAAATACTTGTCATAAATTTTTTATAACCTGCATTTTTATCACTTGTTTTATCTTTATAACGTGGGTCTAAAATCAAGATTAGTTTATTGGTAAATCCTTTTCTCTTGCCCATAATAACTTCAAAGCTAATTTGCAAAGTTTGTAATTTAACAATCGTATTACTATTGCCAAATTTATAGTCTTGTAAAACTACATCAGCACTTAAAATTTTGACTAAATAATTACCAGGTTCTAAACTACGATTAGCATTGAATTCTTTTTTTGATTCTTCGAATAATTGGTGATAATTTATTTTACTCATTGTTTCCTTTCTTAATATATGTTTTAAATGTTTCTAAAGAGAAATTTTTGGCTTGAAAAAGGTGGTGATATATTGCTAACTCAATTGAATTTTTACCAGCAATATAATAAAAATTGACTTCTTGCTTTTGTCCTGGTCGGTAGATTCTTATGTATGATTGCCAAAAATCCTCTTTATTAAGGGAAGGGGAAAAGTATATTTGATTAAAAACTTTATTCTCTAAACCTTTAAAGCCACGGGCACCCCATTTATACTGGATGGCAATAATAAAATTGTCTTCATACTTAAGAGCTTCTTGTAATTCAACTTTAGTTTTATTAATTTCAAAAATTTTAAATTTCGATAATGATTCTTTTATCATCTCTAACTCTTCATTAAAATTGTAAAAAATACAGTAATTGGTCTTGGGTTGAATTAGTTTTTTAATGTAATTAATTTTATAATTACTTACAATTGTTGCTTTCCTGTTTTCACCTATCAGAATCCCGGAAGCTAATTTTCGCAAGTTTGTCAAATCTTGCATTTCAAGCTTGGAATTATTAAAGGTAATTTTTTCTTTTGCAAAATATTCCTGCGGTGCCTCTACCATGTATTTATACTCTTTAACTTTTGGTAATTGTGCTATTTCTGTTGAAGTAATAAAATAAGCTTGGAGTTCAATTAATTTTAAAAAATGATTAATATTTTGGTGATCTTGCTCAACATTAATTGCCTTTTTAAAGTCTAAATAATTTATTGTATCTGGCAAAAGTTTTAATAACTTAATGGGAATATAAAGTTGCTCATATTGACAAGCAAAATTACTACTAGATAATAACAACATCTCTTGAATTAGCCCACTAATTGATAAAAAAGCTTGACTTATTTTGCTATCATGTTCTTTTAAGATTTTAGCCTCTGCAATCACAAGGTGAAAAGGTATTCTAATATTTGAGTGAAGCGCATAAAATGTGGTATATGACATTATAAAAATATGGAAAACAGTATTGTTAATAAGTTCAGCAAAGAGTGGTTTGTTTTCCTTGATGGCAAGAATGCGGTTTTTAATGAACTTATTTTTAATTTCATAAGCTCAATTGTCTACTTGTTTAGCATCAACTACAATTACAATGTTGGCAATAGCTTTATTAAAAGCATAAGCTGCTCACTCTGCAACAATTTTATTTTTTCCTAAACTTTTATCGACACCTAACATAAACCGGTTTTTAGAGCGTGCTATATATAGTGCATCTCTTCTAAATTCATAGAATAAAAACGGTTTTATCATAACTATTGTTAACAACTTTCTTATTATTAATTTCTATCATACTGATAGGAGAACCTAATGTTAAGGCACACTCGATGAGTGTCTAAATTTTCAATTATATAAAGGTATTTTTTGATTTTTAAAATCAAGGTAAGAATCAAGGTTTATTTTGAATATTTTTTTCTGTAAAAATGATTTAATACTTTTGATAAAAATATTTTTAGTATTTTTGAATAAAGGTTTTATAAAATCATCTTTACTTTGATTTAAATTTTGAGATTCTTGTACATTAGAAGAATTTTTAGCACTATAATTTATTAGCACCGGGTTAGCTTTAGTAGCCCCTGATATTGCTTGTTGCAATAATTCATCAATAGTGTAAGTATCTAAAAGACTAAGCAATTCTTCATCGCTAAAATATTTAGTTTTTTGAATTTTGTCTAGTTTAGCATCGAATTCTAATTGCCTAGCATATTGTTCTAATTCAATATCTAAAGCACTACGTTCTACACCAGGGTCATCTCACCCATCAGTTTTAAATAACTCATCAATGTTAATTGTAAAATCTCAATTTTGCGGTGAAAAAGAATTTTCTTTTTTCATTAATTTATTTCTTTCTTATAATTTGGTTTTGTTTGGTGATTATAGTTTGGTTAATTGTATTTTTTTAATAAAAAAAGGCATACTGTTAAATATGCCTTCTGTTAACAAAAGTTCCCTAATCTCCCACCTATTTTAAAGGAACCATACGATTTTTTTATATTTAGTTGGTTAAAATTTGTAATACTAATGAGTTATAATGATTTCTTTAACTTTTTATTAGATAGTGATTAAAACTAAAGATTAGTGGTTTAATAGATTTTCTTTAACTTTTTTATTATAATTATTATGAACAATGTGTTTAAACTTATAACTTTTTAAAACACACGCCTTTTTAAAAAATTATATAATAAGTGGGAGGTTAGGAAACTTTTGTCGATAAGGAGATAAAGAATGGACAAACTATACACTACTAAATACTGAAAATTATTAAGAAATGAAATCATTTCAGAACATCCTTTTTGTTCTAAATGTCAAAATACCTTTAATTTACAGGTTGACCACATTATAGAACATAAAGGTGATGAACAACTTTTTTATGATCGTAATAATTTACAAGTATTATGTATTAAATGCCACAGCTCAAAAACATCAGCTTTTAAATACTTATCAAAATATAAAAGAACAAATACCTTAATTGAAATTCTGTTAGACAAAGATGGGTTTTTAATTAATTCAGAATTTTTTGCTACTAGTGCCCACACTTATTTTAGCTGATATCCTTGAGATCAATATACTTTTAAAATAGCTGCGGATAGCCCGTTAACCTTAAATAACATATGATCCATTATTGAAATGCTAACTAACTTTTTCAAAATGAAAAAATTTTTAAGTTTAAATTTTGTGTACAACTTTGATGGTTCTTTTATCTCCGAATATTTTGCCTCTAGATTTAAATAGAGGTTTTTAGCGATATTCAGTTTTCAAAGATCTAGGATTTAAGACCCCATTTCTTTGAATGCTCTCATAAATTTGCTATGAAAATCAAATTTACACCAAAAAAATCAGCCTCAAAAAAATGAGAAAAAACAATAATTTGCTAACTATTGTTTTTTGTTTAATAGAATAATTTGTTGCAATTTTTTTATCTTGTTGGCCAATTATATTAAACCTGTTTGAGCTAATATGTCTAATTTCTTTGACAATTTCAAGGAAACCAACATGAAAATTTCCGGCAATTCCCACTTTTAATTTTGATGTCTTAGCTAAAATATGCAAAGTTTTCATTGCAGGTTGACTAATTAAAAGTGAGAGTAAACTATGGTGTTGTGTTAATCAAATTGAGTGATAATTTAACTTTTCAGCTAATTTAGCATACTCATAACTGTAATTAATAGTTGAAGTATAGTCCAAATTTTTGCTTAGTAAATTATTACTAAATAAAAAAACGTACATAATTATTTGTTTAAAAATGTACGTTTTTCATAAATTATTTTTTAATTAAATAGGTATCTACAAAAGCTTTTCTAATATTTTTGTTTGCCAATTTATTTGCAACTAATCTTGGATCATTGAATATTGCAAAACCTTTGAGAATAAATTTGGTTTCAGAATCATTAGTTTCTGCATCAAAACCTAATTTATTTCAATTCAATGAGTTTTCTAATTGAAAGTCAGTTAGATTTTGCATCTTAGGTGAATGAGGAGATACTAAGTCAAAGCTAAGTTTAATTTGTGAAAGTGATGATTCTATAGTATTACTTCGTGAATCATATGAATTGCTAGTTTGTAGTGAAAGTTCAATACTTGCTTTAGTTTTTACAATTGAAATCAACAATATCTCATTATCACGTAAACCTCCATTATGACTTGAAGGATCTTTTTGATTTAACGATTGTAGAAATAAATTTGAATCAACTTCTATAGAAGTGGTAGTATTGTTTCCACTAAATGCTCTAGTTAAAATATCTTCTTTAGTATTATTTAAATTAAGTGAAGGAGATTTTTTATTATTACCTTTATTATCAAGCAAATTAAAATATGCCTGTGTGTTATCACCGTTGAGGTGTTTTTTAACTTCTTCATATAAAGGGCCTGAAATAATAAGTGCTTTTGATGTTTTTTGATTTTTCAGTGTTGTATCAACACCAATAACATAAGAAACACCATTATTTTTGGTAGCAATTTCTTTGCCTTCCATTGTAGATTGTTTAGCATTTGCTTGCAATTTATCCACTCTTTGAATAAAGATTCCATTGGTACCAGTAGCATCACTTAAAAGATAATATTTTTTATAATCTTTTAATTTATTCAAACTAAAAGCTAAATAAGCAACTCCTGTATCAAGTGTTAAAGGAGATTTGGACTGTGTTTTTGTATATAATTTGCTAGCAGCTTCCTTTTCTTTTTGCATATCATCACTTTGTGTTGAAGCCGCTTTTAACTTAGCAAAAGGATCAATGGCACTAAATTGATCAAGATCAATTTTTTTAGAAAGTACTAAACCACGTTTTGTTACTTGTGCATCATCAATATTAAATTCAAGATCACCACGGTTGACTCCGCGAATATCAATGTTGGACATTGTATCTTTAGTTTTATCAACAATTCCACTTCTGCCGTCTAGGAAAAAGTCAACATTATATTGTTGAGCAACATTGTATGCTAGATTATCAGGAGCAACATTATTAATAATTAAATGAGCATTTGCAACCATTTTGCCATCTTTGTGCGCACTTATTTGAATAGCTGGCGCATTAAATGAATAATCTATTACTTCTAGTTTTAAACTAATTTGCTCATCTGCAAACAATTTAGCAGTATTTGCTTTTGTCAATAAATTAACTATTTGTCGAGAAATTGAGCCTTCTGGAAAAATTGTAGTTAATTTTTCAAGATTAATATTTGTTAATTTTTTAGATTCTTCAATTAATTTTTGGCTCTCTTGAGAAGTAATTTGACTTCCGTTGTTTAATAAATAGCTATCTTTGATTAGTGAACTAATTTGCTCTGCGCTTAAAGTTGTCAATTTCAAACTATCAATGAGATTTTGCAGTGCTTTTTTAACACTTGATTGGAAAACTAAAGCTTGATTTTTGTCTTGTGGTAAACTAAAGTTAGTCTTTTGTTGACCAAGAGCACTAAACAATTTCTCTTCATAAGTGTTGTTTGCAATTTTGACATCTATACTATAATCGGTTTTAATTTTAGTTTTTCCTTCATTAGTTTTTAAACTAAAATTAAGACTAATTGCACCTTTGGCTTTTAATTCTGCTAGTCTATCTTTGATACTTGGATCAAAAGTAATATTTTTAATTTCAAATTTTTGATTATTTATCTTAATTGATAAAGCACGATTGTCAACAAAAGGTTTATCAAAATATTTAAATAATTCTGATGATTTAGAATCTGATTTTGAAAATGAAAAATAAGGTTTTTCCTCAGGTATATCAACCATTTTTTCAATTTCAGCATTAACATTTGAGAATTTAGTGCTCAATTCTGAAGCATTACTACTTTGACTAGCTACTATATAATCAATAAAAGTAGTGTTATCTTTTTTAAGTGCTTCTAGAAGATCTTGCTTAATTCTAAAGTGATCTTGAAATAGACTATTAAACTGTTTGGCAATATTGTCTCCAATTGCTTGTTTATTAGTTAAATTTTCAACTTTTAAATTCAAGGTTTTTACAACTTTTTGTTGACCATCAACAAGTTGGAATTCAATGATTAACTCACCTGTTTCATCATTAGATTTTACAAATTTAATTTGAGGTGTTTGTTGTGTTTGAGTTTGAGTTGCCACAACACCTTGAGTAACTGGTACTAATTGGAAACCTGGATTTAAAACTGTTGGTAAGCCAATTTGGTCCAGTAAATTAAAATGTGCATTGAGTTGAAAAAGTGTTTTACTAAATGCTAAACTAACATTTTTGAGCTCTGAATAATTTTTAGTAAATTCTGCTTCTAATAATTCTTTGTAGTCACTAGGTAAGACAAAACCTTTAATTTCGGCTTTGATAGTTGAGTTACTACTAATATCAAAAGTTGTTGCACTTTGACTACTATTAGCAGCAAAATTTTTCAAATTAGTTTTATAACTATAATTGAGTTTCTCTTGCTTATTATAAGCATGAATAATGACATTTTCAATTGCATTTGTTGACAAACTAGCCTGTGATGTATCAATTGCAAGACTAAAACCTTTGCTAGTTAGTGATGAAAAATCAAAAGCTGAAAGCAGTGAAAAATCTTGTAATTTATCATTGTGAAGACTTAGAGCAGTCTCGGCTGATAAAAGATGAAAATTATCTTTAAATTTTAGATCATCAATTTCTTGTTTAAATTTATCATAGCTAATTTTGAGATTGTTAGCCAATTCAATGGTTTTTTGGGGACCAAGATTCCTATTAAATTTGCTATCATATGATTTTTGATAGTAGCTACGTCCAACAGGTATTGCAACAATCATTGTTAAAAGAGCAGTAGAAAGCGCTATTAAACCAACTAAAGTTTTTGTACTTTTTAAATTAAATTTCATTTTTCATCCTTTGTTCATTAGGCTTTTTTGCTCTCATCTTTGCTTATTAAAATTTTAAAAGACAAGCTTGAAAAAATAAGATCAGGTGCTGAACTTGTTTTGCTTTTTGGAGAAGCTAGAAAAATAGTTAATGATTTTTTATTAAAGTTAAATCTATCAGGCTCAACCAATTGGAAAACTAAAACTTGAAATTGTGGATAATTAGTTTTGAAAAATTTGATTAAATCATTACCACGTGCTCCAAGCGCACTTAATTTTTCAACATCGGTGTATTTTCCAAAATCACTTGGATTTAAAGGTTTGCTCTTATCAAAACTTGGATCTAATTTTTTCTCTAATCCTTCATAATCTTCTTCAGACAGTGTTACATTTCTAAATTCGCTAGGAATGCTAATAATTGCCTGGTCAAGTTGATTAATAATAGATTGATCTGGATTAGCTTGTTCATCTACTAAGTGAAGAATTATACTTTGTTTTGGAGTAGTAAATTCTGCCTTATCAATAAGATTGTCAGCATTTTTGTAACCAATTCGGTAATAATAATCAAGCTTTATAGCTTTTGATTTTTGGGTCTCACCTTTGTCATTTTTTATTTCAATTCTCGGTTTATTTGCAAAATATGTTTCAGAACTAAAGCTTTTATCTTCTTCAAAGATAATTTCTGAGCTTAATTTACTATCAATTTTGCTAAATGCTTGGAAATATTGCAATTGTTGTGCTTTGTAGTAAAAAGCTAAAATGACATCTTCAAAGGTTTCTAACTTCTTAAATTTTTCAAAAATTTTAATATTTTCTTGTGTGTTTTTAATATTACCAAAAATTTCTTTACCTTGATTATCTACATTTATAGTAGATTTCTCAGTTACTAATTTAAATCTGTTTTGATCTGTTTTACTACTATCACTAACAGTTAATCTACCATTGCTATCAATAAATTTATTAAAGTATTGACCTTGAATATCCTTGTCAGTTAAAGTTTGATCTAAAGTTTTTAAATCAATTTTGGATGCAAAATCTAAATTTTTTGAATCAAAATCATGTGGTAAAAATAGTGTTGAAAAATAACCTTGATTCAAGATATTTAAGTATTGACTATTAAAAGATATTTCATAAATTTCTTTGCTTAAAGTAGGGCTTAGCTTAATTTTTTTAGCATTTTCTAAAATTTTATTTGGATCAGATAAATCAATTTTTTCAAATTTATCTACTAATTTTAAAGCTTTAACAATTTCTAATAATTTGCTAACAACTGCCTTTTTACCTTGTTTTACAAGATGTGCATAAAATGCTGCAACAGCAGAAGGATTGTGGAAAAACTTACCACTATTTAGTGATGCAACTCCATATTGACGAGCATATGAGCTTGTATCAACTGTAAAATTATCTTGAAAATCTTGACTACTTGGAAAATCAACATCTCCTGTTCAAGCACCAACTTTATAATCAGTGTTATCGAAATTGTAAGCATAAAGAACTGGATTTGAGATTATATCTTTTAATTTAGTATAATTTTTCTCTTTTAATAGTTTATCAAATTCTTCAACTGTAAGTCGTTTGTTTGGTGAGTCTTTAAAAATTCCAAAAAGTTCTTTTTCTTGTAAAAGATTTGCTTGAGAAGTAAAAAATGGAAGTGGATCTAAATTATAGTAATACTGTTTTGTTAAATCAGCAATTACTGGTTCTGCCTTTGTGGCAGCTTTTTCAAGTTTTTCTGCTTTAAAGCCGCTGATATTAAAAGTTACTTGTTTTGATTTTACTATTTTATTTTTGTTAAATTGATCACCATAAAATGCTCCTGTTGCACTTATAGTTGCTGGAATTTCGACTACATGTTGGTCATCTTTGACAACAACTTTTGCTTGACTGCCATCAAAACTGTAATCTAGACCTTCAATTGTCATACCAGCTTTTACAAAAGGAGTAAGTGTTTCTCCATAATCAAAATCTAGTGGTTTTGCTAACAAGGAATTTAAATAATCTTTGATTTTAAGAGGATTTTGAGAATCTTTAGTTGATGCAATAATATTAACTTTGTTTAAAAAATCATAAGCCGATAACTGTGCAATATCATCGGCTTGTGTTGTCTGTGCTGTTTCAGCAGATTTAAAATTTTGGCTTACCAAATTCGCCAAATTGATTTGTTGAAATGTTTGATCTGCAGCAAAATAAGCTTGATTATTACTTTGATTTTTAGTTAATTTAATAGCTTCAATTTTAAATTTTGATGTATCAATATTACTTAATTTGGATTTAGCAGCATCACTATATTGAATTTTTACATAAATGGTAGGCTCACCATTAATCAAATCTACATATTGACTTGTAGCTGGATTTTTGTATAGCTCAAAATCATAAATGTTTGTTCCATCACCTAGTTTGTTAAGTGAATCGTCTTGCAAACTAGAAAAAATAGTATCAAAATTAGTAAAATATTTTTTAACTTGTGCAAGTGCTTGGCTAGCATTTTTGCTATTGTCATTTATGTCGACATAAAAATCTTGTGCCCGAAGCAGAGCTGGAAACTTATTCTCTTTTTTTGTTTTGTCAAATTGAGAGATGCTATTTGGATTTAAACTTGATAAACTAGTAAAAACTTTTGCTGAAAAGTCATTAAAATATATTTGTGAAAAATCAGCAACAAAAATTGTGGTTTTATAAATATCAGAGCTTGCTATCCTTCCATTGTCAAATTTTTGCTCAACAGCGTATTTTAGTTCAAAGTTTTTCTCACTATCGTTTGCGGATAAATCTTTAATGACAAAATGAGGTTTGCTCAAATCATTTGTGTCATAATTGATTAGACTTAATTCTTCATTTTGTGATTTAGAGTAAAACTTAATTAGTTCGTTTAAATTAACATCTTCTTTTAAGTTGTTTGATTGATCAAATAATTTAGCTTTTAAATTGTCATAATTAGAATCAATTGAAAAACTATTTGAATCAAAAGTAACATTTGCGACTTTCGAAGCAACTGCTCTTACTTCTTTTTGTGGATCATCACCGTTATATTTAGCTAATGTTGATAAACCAACTACTAAAGCGAAAGTAGAAATACTTATTGCAGCCGCGCTTATACCAACAACGAATTTTCTATTATACTTTTTCATAGAAAAATCAGTTTGATTACCTTTCATTAAAATATTAAAATTTAAAAAAACTTTTGTGAAGATAATTATATGATGAAAAAAAAAAAAAAAAACATTTTGGTATAAATTTACTATGTAAATCAAATTTATACCAAAAAAAATCAGCATCAAAAAAATGAAAAAAACAATAATTTGCTAACTATTGTTTTGTTGTCTAATAAAATAATTTGTTGCAATTTCTTTATCTTGTTGGCCAATTATATTGAACCTGTTTGAGCTAATATGTCTAATTTCTTTGACAATTTCAAGGAAACCAACATGAAAATCTGGTTGACAAAATAAGAATAATTGCTCTTTTTCTTCTTCACTGAAATTAATATGTAAAATTCCTGGATATTTTTGTTTTCCTTTTTGATCAACAAAATAAATAATGTAAACACCACTATTAGGCTTAATTACATTTTCATCTCAAATAAAGTAAAATTCTTCATTACATGAAATTTCGATTAAGTAATTTGAGGACAAATATTTGTTTAATTGCTCAAATTGACCAAAAAGAAGATAGTTTTTCAATAATGTTGTTGATAATTTTATATTTTGCTCAATTCTATAAAAGTCAATAATATGAGTATTATTAAATACTTCTTTTAAACGCTTTGCATCTCAAGATCCCATTTTACCAAAGCGATAATTTTTACCAACAATAAAGCCTGAAGCCCCTAGATTTATCAACTCGCTTATAAATTTGTTCCCACTAAGGTTAGCAAGATAATCATCAAACTTGAGCATCAAAATATTTTTTATGCCATTATTAGCTATTGTCTGTAAACGAGCGTTGAGATTTGAAAAAATTTTTCCTCGATTTTTTGGTAAGTCTTGAGGATTGGAAAAAATAACTAAAACTATTGTTTTGTTATTTTTAGGTGCTTGATTTATTAATGATAAATGACCTTGATGGAATGATTCAAAAGCTCCAAGAACAAAAGTTGCATCCTCAAAACGATGGTTTTTTAAAGGAAAGGTGAAAATTTTAGTCATCTTCAATAATTTTTAAATCAACCAATTTATAGTAAACTCCATCTTCATTGACATCTAATGCAATATCTTTAGCAACTGCTTTTAATTCTTCAATTGCGTTGTCCATGGCAACACCCAAGCCGACATTTGCTATCATTTCTACATCATTTCTACTATCACCAAAGGCAATTATTTCTTCAGTTGAGATACCTTTTTGTGATGCTAAATATTTAAGAGTGACAAATTTATTAACGTTTTTAGGTGCTACAAAAAAACCTCATGATCAACGCGAACTCACATGGACATCTAAGTTGTTGTTTTTAATAAATTCTTCAAATTCAAATTGTAATGGACTTTTTTCTGCAAAATCATCAATTACTGTAAATATGTGAACATTGCTAGAAAAAGTATATTCAGAAATTAATTTCATTCTATCTTGATAATTGCGCAAAAAACCTTGATGTTTTGAATCATATTGTGGATGATAAATAAAGTTGTCATCCATAACAACATATTTAGTTCGTTTTTGTTCAAAAAAATCAATAATTTTTTGAAGATCACTATGATTTATGAACTTTTCATAAATCATTTTTTTTAACTTCATATCATAAATAAAGGCGCCGTTAGCCCCAATAAAATAATCAACATTTTCGGTTTTAATCATTTGCCCTATTGTCACAAAATCCCTACCAGTAACTAAAGAAGTAACAATTTTTTTATCTCTTAGTTTGATAAACATTTTTTTGATATTATCTGATAATTCGTACTTTCCATAAGGAAGAATAGTATCATCAATATCTGTTGCTACAAATCTAATTTTTTTCATTGTGCTCCACATCATATATTATTTTCTTAATTTTATTTCCAAAAAGTTTCGATGAAAATAAAACATTATTAGCAATTGCACCAATTCCTATAATTTTACCATCATAAATAATAATTTTTTCACCTGAAGATGTAAAAAAAGGTATTTTATATCCTTGAAAAATTTTTTTTAGTTCAGAAAAATTAATTTTTACTATTTCCTTGTTAATTAAATTAATTGGATTTATTTCTAAATCTAAAAAAGTTTTATCCAAATGCGCAATTTTTGTCCGCTCAAGACCTGACATAATAGCACCACTTTTAAGCATAAAACCTAAATCATGAATTAGTGATCTAATGTAGGTTCCTCTCGAGACTACTCAGCGAACTTTTCCACTTTGATTTTGGTAATCAAAATCAAGGAGTTCTCAATCAAAAATTTTAATTGGGATATCTTTTAATTCAATATTTTTTTGTTGTTGTGCAAGCGAATATGCTCTAACACCATTGAGCTTTTTAGCAGAGAAAATCGGGGGTTTTTGTACTTGGATTACTGCTAGATTAGCTAAAGCTAATAATAAAGCTTCTTTATCAACTTTTTTAGCGCCCAAATAATTGCTTATTTGACCTTCAATATCATAAGTAGTTGAAATTTTACCAAAATAAAAATCAGCTATATATTCTTTTTCACCTTTGTCTATATATTCAATTAATTTGGTATCATCATCAGTAGCAATTAACATCAAACCACGAGCAAGTGGATCTAATGTCCCTGTGTGACCTATTTTTTGTATCTTATTATCTTTAGCAAATCTAGTAATAAATTTAAAAGAGCTAATACCACTTGGCTTATACAAAAGCTTAATCATAAAAACCTCCTTTTAAAAAAAAAAAAAAATCAACTTTCTAGTTGATTAATATCTAATAATATCTATATTGTGGTGCGCAAGAAGGGACTTGAACCCTTACGCCGTAAAGCACTAGAGCCTAAATCTAGCGTGTCTGCCAATTTCACCACTCGCGCGCACAATAAAATTTAAACTAAAAATACCAATAATGGTGCCACCTATAGGAATCGAACCTACGACCTTTCGCTTACAAGGCGACTGCTCTGCCGAACTGAGCTAAGGTGGCAATGGTGGAAGATGAGGGGCTCGAACCCCCGACCTTCGCCTTGTAAGGGCGTTGCTCTCCCAACTGAGCTAATCTTCCTAAAAACTGGTGACCCGTACGGGGATCGAACCCGTGAATCCATGGATGAAAACCATGTGTGTTAACCGCTTCACCAACGGGCCAAATGGCGCCGATTGCGGGGATCGAACCTGCGACCAACTGGTTAACAGCCAGCTGCTCTACCGCTGAGCTAAATCGGCATAATAAAGTTAATTGCAATATATTATTATACACTAAAATTAACTTTAAAGACATTTTTTATTTATTTTTTATTTTCTATCATTTATTGCATTAAATGATAGAACTTTTTTATCTTTGTAAAATCCACAAAATACACAAACATGGTGTTGTTGCCTTTTATTTGAACAATTTGAACATGTTACAATATTTGGCATACTTAATGAATCATGTGTTCTTCTTTTGTGTTTTCTTTGTTTAGAAGTCTTACGTTTAGGAACTATCGCCATTATTTACCTCCTTATTTGTGTTTTTTGTTTCAATACTTGCTTAATTATACTATAAATATTGTTTTTTAGTTAAATTTTTGCAAAAAATTATTTCAAACTTCTAGAAAAGTACTTTCAAAGGTAATTTTGAATGTAACTTTTTGTTGTGAATTTATTATAGCACTATCCTTAATATTTATAGCAAAAAAACCAGGTATTTTTTTAACTTCTTCTACAAAATATTCAATTGATTGTTTTTCTTGTAAACTAATTGTTACATCACGAATTACTAAAGATTGATTATTATAATTATTAAATTTAAAAGAATAATTTAATAACTTTTCTATTATTGTTAAATTAATTTCACAATATGTTGCCTCTGCAAATTTAAATTGAGGATGTGGTTGGCCAATTCAACCTACTAATTGTTTGTCTATGTAAATTAATGCAGATTTGCCAGGATGTAAATATTTTTGTGCTCTTAAAAATTTAAATTCAAGATTAAAAATATTTAACAAGATATTTTTAATATCAAAAAAGTCAAACTCAGTTGAAGCTAAAACCAAACTTTGTTGTTCTTCAGAAATCATCGCAATTTCAAAAAAGCTTAGTGAACTAATTTTTCTTTTTTGATTATAAATAAGAGCTGCTGAAGCACTAATAGCCAATGAATGGCGAATTTGAATAAGATCTTGTGATAAAAAAGTAGCAAGTTGAGTAGTTTGTAAATCAAAAGGGTTAAACTCGTTACTATTTTTATCTGTCAAAGTAAATGTGTTAATTTCTGCAAAACCTAGGGCAACAATTTGTGATTTTAGTTGGCTGATAAAATCATTTTTGTTGACAATAAAAGGTTTTTGTGCTTGAAGATAACTAGTTATATTATTATAGCCATAAAAGCGCATAAATTCTTCAACTAAATCTTCAAAAATATTGACATCATAACGGTAGAAAGGTGGTATAAAAGCTTCATTTTTATAAACAAAACCTAAAATTTGCATGTTTGTAATGCTTTGTTGATATCTTTTCTCATCTAGCTTGTGACCAATAAATTCTTCAAGCTTAGTTTTACTAAAATTGATTAATTTTTCTTGATGCAAATATTCAAAATTAATTGGTTGAGAAATCTCCTTGATATAGTTATTTAAAACAATATGAGCTAAAAGTTGGCTTCCCTGACTAAGATTTTTAGAAGATTGATTAGCACTTTGATTTTGAATTTTTAATTCCTTCATACTTTGTCTAATTAATGATGAATCAAAATTGGCAATCTCAAAAACTAAATCTTTATTGGTTGTTACTTTCAATTCTTCAATACCAATGATGCCAGCAAAACTTAAAGTTTTGTGATCGTCTCTGACAGCAAGAGCGGATATAACATCGACGGCTTTGTTACCAAAAATATTAGCTTTTTGATTGACAAGCTCTAGTTTTAGCATTCCTTGAATATCGCTTTTATTATAAACATGACAAGGTTGACCACTATAAAGGAGAACAAAATTGGTTAAATCAACTGGGGAATAAAAAATTTTAATGCCTGATTTTAGTATTAAAAGCAAATCGTTAATTTTTAAATTATCAACAACTTTTGCTTCAACACCTGATAGTTTTCCATAATTATTATCTAAAAATTTAACATCTGAGATAAAACCACTAGTTTTAAAATCTGGTAAGCTGTATTTTTGACCAAAATAGGCAGCTAGTTCGTTTGCCATAATTAAATATGAATTAGCATCAGATCTGTTTGTTAGAATTTTAATATCTACTAAATAGTCATCAAGTTCAAAAATATCAAGTGGGTCTGAATTTAAATCGACTTCTTCATCAAAAACAAAAATTCCGCCTTGAAGCTCGTGTGGTATCAAATTTTCATCAAAGCCAAGCTCATTTAAGGAGACTAGCATTCCCTCAGAAACAATATTTTGCATTTTCTTGGCAGCAAAAGTAATATCCCCGCTTTTAGAACCAGGAACAAAAGCCATTATATATTTACCAGCAACAACATTTTTAGCTCGGGTTTGAATAATTCTTTCCTTATCATTGAAGATAATTTTGCAAACTTGAAGATTATCGGCATCAGGGTTTGGATAGACCTGCAAAACCTTCCCAAATTTAATACCACTAACTTGATTTAGTTTTTTAGTAGATTCAACTTCGAAACCTAAATCATTAATAGCTTGAAAAATTTTTTCATCTGCAATAGTTTGTAAATTAGCTAATTTTTTAAGTCTTGTTAGTGAAAAAATCATTTCTTACCTACCTAAATTGTTTTAAAAAGCGAAGATCATTTTTATATAACTCACGAATGTCGCTAATATTATATTTGATCATTGCAAGTCTTTCAATACCAATACCACCGGCAAAGCCACGCATTTTATTATCATAACCAGCCAAAGTTAAAACTTGTGGATGAAGCATTCCACAACCTAAAATTTCAATTCAGCGATTATTGTAAAAAATATCTACCTCTAATGATGGTTCTGTAAAAGGGAAAAAAGAAGGACGAAAGCGTGTTTGAACATCTTGTTCAAAAACATAATTCAAAAGCGATTTAATTGTTGCCATTAAATTAGCAATTGATAAACAATTATCAACAGCAACAAAATCTAATTGTTGAAATTGATGTGAATGTGTCGCATCTTCTTCATCATTGCGATAAACTTTACCAATAGTAAATTGTCCAAAAGCAAGGTTTTTATTTTTTTCCAACTCAAGAGCACTAACACCAGTATTATGAGTACGTAAAAGTAAATTAGCATTGATATATAAACTATCATGCATTTCTCTTGCAGGGTGGTTTTTCGGAATATTTAAGCGTGTAAAATTATACTCATCACTGACAATTTCACTTGCTTTTGCTTCATAGTAACCATTTGCTACAAATCAATTGCGGATAGAATTACTAATAAGGGTTAATGGGTGTAGTTGTCCAAAAGTAGTGTTTTTAAAAGAGGAAATATCAAGTCATTGATTAGCTATTTTTAAATCTTGCTCTTTTTGTTCTAGTTGTTTCAAGGCATTGCTAAAAAATGAATTAGCTTCTTCTTTTAGTTGACTAATTTGTTTGCCAAGTTGTTTTTTTTCTTCTTGATTCGCACTTTTAATTTTATTTTGCAACTCTGCTAAATAGCTATTTTTACCAAAAAAAGAATTTTTTGCCAACTTCAAATCTTCTAAGTTGTTAATAACTAGATTAGCAAAAAACTGTTTAACATCCATGATTTTACACCCCTTATATTTTTTCAACATTATACCAAAATTATCTTAATTTACAAGTTTTTAGACAAGTATTTTAGTCACAAAATATTTATAATAAAATAAAAAACCTCCATTTTCAATCTTGAAGGTTTTTATCTTTATAAAATAGTTCTAAATTGTTTGGGTTTCTTGAATCTCGCTACTATCATCAATTTCTACTAATTTATCAAATTCTTTGAAAAGATCATATTTTTCAACTTTTTTTATTAAATAGTAGTTAATAATTGGGAAGAATAAAAATATAATCAATTGGAAAATAAAGATTCCAAAGTTTCCAGAGTTTGTTAAATATAAACCATTGTCAGCTAAAATTCCAGCTGAAGAAGGAGCAAATGGTTTGAGATCAATCTCACTAATTATTGTATAAACAAAAGCAAAAATAGTAACACCAATGATAATATTTGCAAAAATACTTGATACTCAAAAGAGAATATCATTTATTCTTGTTTTTGGGTTAGATAAAGTTTTTCGTCTATTTGCATAAACAATCATAATTGCCATGTAAAGACCGAAGAAAATAAGTGAAGGGAAGTTAGACATAGAATCAGCAATAACATCACTTCCTCGTTTATATACTAATTCCCCTCCAGCTTCTAGTGATTCTCTAGTTGGTAATCAGGCAGCTAGGGAAGGAACATAAATAATAATTGCTCAGAAAATAAAAACTGCAATGATGTAAAAAATAGTTGCTTTAGTTTGACCAAATTTAGCTTTTAATGATTTAGCTCCAAAAACAGAGTTAAATGCAACTAGATCACGAATTTGGTTAATATAAATAGCATTGAAAGAGTTATTTACCCCTAATGTTGAGATTAATAAAAATAGTGCAACAAAAATTCCAATACCCTTAGCTGCTTCTTTTGGAAATACATCTCGTATTAAATCAAGGATATTTCCTTTATTGTGAAGTGCTGAAGATAATCCAATTAATGTATAAACAACAACAATTAAAATCATTGAAGCAACAATAATTAAAGGAACACGTTTGTTAGCGTTTTTAACCTTGTTATGCAAGGATCCAACAGATAAAAATGAATCATAAGCAAACAAAACCGCTGGCAATGCAATAACAACTTTTTTAAAATCAAAAGGGTGAGAAGCTATAAATTCTTTTACAAAAGTGCTCTGACCCCCGTCATTGAAAGTATTTGGAAGAATAATACCAGCTAATAAAGAAATAATTAGCGGAACAAATTTGAGTATTGTTGTGATTAAAGCAATATATCCTGAGGTATAAATAGATATAAAGTTTAATACCACAAAAAACACTAAATAAGCTAAACCAATTAATAAATGAGCATAAAATGGTATAGAAATAGACTTACCAGAAGCTTCAGAAATAAAGTAAATCGTTACCTCTGAGGCAATAATAGATAGTAGTAAACCTAAAATTGATAAGTAGTAAAATGAATAATTGAAAAGTATAAAATAACCTCATTTTTTACCCTTGATACGGTATGCTCAGCTGGCAAGACCGTTTAGTTTGCTAGGTTTTAGAAAACTAATTTCTGAGTAATTAATAGCAGCAAATAAGGAGATAATACCACCAATTATTCACGCTAATAATCACGCAATACCATTAGAATCTGTTGCTCGAGCAATACTTCCATTTTTAAAGAAGATACCAACTCCTACAACAGATCCTATTAGCATAGCTGATGCAGCAAAAAAACCAAGTTTTCTGGCAGACTTACTAGACATAATAAGTAGAAATCCTTTCTTTTAAATAATAATAAACTATATAATTATTGCACAATTTTATTTTTTTTGATAAAAATTTTTAAAACATTAAATTAGAAAAGAAAAAAACCTTTATTAAAAATAATAAAAGTTTTTGATATTGTAAATTTTAGTCTTCAAAAGATATGGGGCAGATGACGGGGATCGAACCCGCGAATGTCGGAACCACAACCCGATGCGTTAGCCACTTCGCCACATCTGCCAATTAACATAAATATTTTAACATTTTTTTTAAAAATTAAAACAATTATGTTTTCTTTTTTTACTTCTGAGTCCAAAATAGAAACTCAACACTAGTTGTGTTGAGTAATTGTTTTATTTTGAATAAGTCTCAATAAGTGAATCAAAAAGTGATTTTCCTTCGCTTTGACTTTCAGATTTGTCAAAAATTGATAATGATCTAAAAATAGTCTCGGAATCTTTATTATTTTTGCTACCTAATAAAATAGCTGGAAAAGGATTAGAAGTTGTCTGAGATTGTGTTATTGTAACGGTGGGGGTTGAAGTAGAGCTTGATGTAGAGCTAATTTCTAGTTTTTCTTTTTCAACTTTGTTATTAGAAATAGCTGCAGTTTCTACAATAACTTTGTTACTTTTAGCATCAATTTGATTAGAGATAATAAAGGTAGTATAGTCATTTGTATCTTGACTGACTGGATAGATACCTAAAATTTGAACTTTATCTTGTTGAGCAGGATCAAATAGTTTATTCATTAAAATATTCTCACCAACAGTCTCTGAGGTAAGCCCAATAACTCACAAGTCTTGTGAGGTGGTACCACTTTCACTTTTGAGTGCTGCAAATTTTTGAAGCTCATTTTGACTGTTTGCTTCAATAGTTGTACCTTTGGCTAGTTTTTGAATAAAAATGGAATTGGTTTTATTAGGCTGAACACCTTTTTGCTCACTTGATAAAATGATTTTTGCTTTACCAGCTTGCAAATCATTTTTTTGTGAAAACGCAAGCGCAAATGAAGCTGCACTACCATAATCAAAACTATTTTCTTTATCTTTAGTAGCACTTTTGTTTTGTAGAACAAGTTGGATGCCATCTAAGCTAACACCACTAACTAAAGGTGTATGAATAAAGTTAATAGCTTGATTGCTTTCAGAATTTACAAATTGGGCATTTGGATTGATAATTGATCTTAAAGCACTAACTTGCTGTAAATCAGATCTAAAAGTATTACCATCTTGTTTATATTCAAGACCACTTGCTGCTTCAAAGAAAACTTTTGCATTGTTAGCTTTGGCACTATAGAGGGCTTCGCTGGAGCTTGCAAAACCAATAATTGTAATATCACGACTAGCAACAATTTCATTATCCTCATTTACAATTGTAATAGCAATTGTTAATTTATGACTTGTATTATCAAAGTTTAATTTATATCTAACAACATTATTTTTTAATTGTTTTTGATTAATAATATTATTTAATCTACTAAAAATTTGAGCTAAGATTTCTTCTGGTTTTTCATTGACAGCTTGCTGTGCTAAAGTGTTTGAAGATTGACTATTTGTTGCATCACTAGTGTTGTTTTGTTGGCTAGATTGTGCTGGAGCAGTTGGGGTGGTAGTTTGAGCTTGGCTGTCTCCTGAAGTTGGAGTGCCTTGAGTTTGAGATTGCCCTGCGCTTGTAGTATCTTGAGATGTAGTGCTTGGAGCACCTTGAGATGTCGAACTAGTAGTTGCTGAGTCGGCATCGGAAGATGAAGGTTTTTGTTGTTTATTAAAAGGTAGTATTAATGTATCAGCAAAGATTTTTTTAATTCAGAAAATAATTGCACTTTGACTGCTAAGAGTATCATATGTAGAATTGTCTTCAAGGTTGATTACTTCATATCCTTTATTAATGCTTTTGTTTTCAACATATGAGTAAAAAGCAGCATTAATATTTTTCAGCGAGTTAATAATATCTTGTCCATCAATGTGACTTTTATCTGATTTTACTATAAAAAAGTCATTATTGCCAACTACGATATCCAAGTAATCTTGTGTAAAGTTTTCAAATACTTTAAAAATAAAATCAAATTGATAAAGAGGTTTGGGATTTGAAATCTCAGCTTGAAGTGTTTGTGCTCCTTGTTGTAAATTAGCATCTTCTTGATTATCATAGATAACATTAACACTGAGTTCGATTTCACTTTTTTTATCTAAGCTTAAATTAGTGGTTTTGACACTAACTTCAAATTTTGGATCTAGACCATTAAAATATTTTTGAAGTTCGCTAAAGTCAAAAAAATCACTAATATCCCTTTTATTACGGAAAAATTCTGAAATACTCATTCGACTTAGAGTAATTTCTGCCTGTTTTTCTGGTTTGAGTTTTAAAATTTTTCTATCTAAACCGTTTAAGAGATTTGCAAATTGTTTAGTTGCTTGTTTGTAGGAGACTAAATTGTTTACTGGTAAGTAAAAACTAGTAATTTGTTTTTTGTTACTATCTAATAAAACAAACTGAAGAGAAATGCTACCATCTTCTTGGCTAAAATCTTTAAATTTGATTTTACCATTTTCATCTTTGGCAAAATCTAAGCTAGTAAGTTGTGGAAAATTAATAAAATTACCATTTTGATCAACTAGTTTGATAACCCCAAATTTATTAATAGTTTGCAATGCGTTTTGATTTGCAGTGTTTTGATAGTAATTATTTATATCATCAATAAAAAATTGAGCAGATGCTAGTTTATCAAAGTTTTCTTGACGAATGCTAAAGCTAGATTTTTCTTCATCAACAATAAAATTATTAAAACTAGCATCTTGATCACTTTGGCCTTCAAAACCTTCAATATTAGATACTAAATTATAAGTTTTACGACTTTGAAAATCATGGGCTGTAAAAAGTACATTAACAATTTTATTGTCTTCAACTCTTGTTGTTTGAGACGCATTAGTTACATCCGATTGATTTAAAACATTAGCAATAATTTTTAAGTTTGGATACTTTTTATTAACTTCACTAAGATTAAAAAGATCTATCAATTTAAAGGTAAAAGTGGGATTCTTTGCCAAATTTAACACTTGAAAAGCAGAATATTTTTTATAGTCATCAATAATTTTTAAGTCAGCAATTTCTTTAGCAAAATCTTCATTGCTAATTTTAATACCTTCTTGATTTAACTCTTGGACAACATTTTGTGACTCATCTAATAAATCACTTCTTTGTTTCAAAAAAGATTTATAAGCAAAATATGATCCTGTAATTACTATTCCTGCAAAAATAAGTCCAGAAGCTAGAATTAAAAGTGGACGAGCATTTGATTGTTTTCTTTTAATAGTTGTTTTTTTCATAATTTAATCCTATCTCTTAGATTATTTTGTTCTTGTAACTTTTACAGGATCTGGAGCAACTTGAACTGTAAAAATTAATGGGAAAATACCTTTGATTGATGTTGAAGAAGCATCGCTTGGAGAACTAGTTGTTGAAGGTTGAGTTGCTGCTGGAGCCCCTGAAGCCTGAGTTTGTCCACCTGAAGCCCCTGGAGCTGCAGTACCTCCTGCTCCTTGATTAGGTTGTTGAGCAGAAGTTGAACTTGAAGCTCCGGCACCTCCACCCCCAGCTGACTGAACAGTTGGTGCTCTATTAATATCTATAATTTGTTTATAATCTTCTTCGCTGACAGAAACTACCTCAAATCTAATTTGATTTTGATTTAAAGCATTAGTTGAGTGACCATTTTCTGGATAAGTTAGTGCAAATCCTTTTAATAGTGGGTAGACACTCATAAATTCTCTAAGTCCAAAAACTTCTTTGAACAATGTAGCAACTTCTTTGGCATCATCTTTTTTAGTAGAATCGAATTTTTCCTTAAATTTCTCAAGTGTTAATTTTGTTTCTAATTGCTTTGCAAATGAAGGAAAATTAAGCACAACACTGTTTGCTAAATTTTGCTTTTCTAAATTTTGACGATTTAATGAAGATACTTGTAATTCAAGCTTTTGTGGCTTAGTTTGGAAAGCAATTTTACTATTATCGCTGTTAAAGAAAACAAAATAATAACCTATTTTGATTATCTCATTAGTTGAAGAAGTTGTAGGGGTACTACTTGAAGCGGGAGCAGCTGGAGAAGGAGCAGGAGCAGCTGGAGCTGGAGCTGGAGTTGGAGCTGGAACTGCAGGTGTACTAGGTGCAGGATTTTGACTAGCATTGCTGCTACTTCCACTGGAGTTATCTAATTCTTGTGTTTCATCTAAATTATAAAATTGAATTTGATATTTTAGACCTTGAGCAAAATTATCAAACAAATCTACAGAATGACTATTTTTGTCACTCTCACCATAAACTGTAAAAAAGATTTTTGTAAAATCATCAATAGATGAAATGCTATCTTGAGATGAAATATAAGTAATCAGAGGGTCTAAACTTGAGAGTGAAAAAGTATCTTCAAGCTTTCTAATCCCTTCAATTAACTTCTCTTTTAAAGTTTTATCTGTACTTGATCCAGTTGAATTAGAAGGCTGTTGTGAGTTAGTTTGACTATTTTGTTGAACTTCAGATTCACTAGTTTTTGCATCAGTATTCTCAGAAGCTTTTTTCAAATCTAAAAGTACCAAAATATGATCTAAATAAAGTTTTGCAACTTCTTGCCCTAGTGCAATAATTTTTTGGCTAAATTGACTAAATTCTTTATCAGTTCTAAAAAGTGGTTTAGTTAAACTACCATCAGCTTGTAAAGTTGGTAGAAGAGTTTGTTTTAGAAAATCATTGATGCTTGGTAATTGATAGTTTGAAATTCAAGCATTTAAAAGTTCAAGTTCACTAAATTTATAGTTGAATTTGTTTCTATCAGTGATTAATTGAAAAAGTTGATCATTTTTCTTAGTTTCTAATAATGATAATATTTCTGCTTTTGCAACTGCTTCTCTTGCTTTTAAGACAACTGAGGTATCTGAATTTTGAGTTTCTCTTTGATAACTAATTTGGGGAATTAAATTTTTGTTTTTTTCAATAGATTGACCATTGAGAAGTGAATCAGAATTTTTGAAATGTCTAATAAATATTTCAACTAATTTTTCTGGTACTCTTGGATCTGTTTTATAAGTAATTTTTAAAGGTACTTTGATAAAAGATGATTCTTCATCTGTGCCTATTCTAATATCATTTGGTAACAAATAGTAGTCAAAACGTTTACGAACTTGTGGAGCTAAAAATGGTTGTTGACTAAAATCAATTTCTAAAGGTTGATTTAAAAAAGATAATAAATGTTTTTTAGCTTTTTCAGGAGAGTTGAGGATACCTTTATCATATTTTATTAATTTATAAACATCTAGAATATCTTTATCTAAAATATCAACTTTTTGATCTTCAGTTGCTGCATCTGTAGTCTGATCAGTTGGAGCTGAATTACCAGCGGCTTGCAAAGTTTGTGCTGCTTGACCATTTTGAGTAGTTTTTGCTAAGTAATATTGCTCTTTAGTTGGAGAATTAATGGTTACTTTGCTAATAAATTCTTGTGTACTAATAAAAGCTGGTTTTCTAGTTTTGTTGTCTAAAAGGCGGAAACTAATAGTTTTGGTTAAATTAGTATCAAAAGTTTGTGGTAATTCACTCTTAGCTTGTTCACTAAAGGAAATTTTAGCAAAAACATTGAAAATATCAGCATTTTCTTCATTAGTTTCTACTCAAATATTCTTATCATCAGATTTACCTATTTGTAATAACTCAATTTGGTATGGATGAATAAATTTTCCTTTGTATTTGATAGCAAAGTTGCTATTTTTAAGTGCACTATTTAAAATATTTTTTAAGTTAAAATAGGTATTAATTTTCTCAATTGCATCATCAGATGTTACTGTTTTTGGGTCATTAACAAAAGTTGCAAAATCGTTTGCTAAAATTTCTGCTGCTACATTTTGACTAGCATTATCACTTGATTTTTGATAAGGTTGAATAGAAGCTAATGCAATTTGAGTTGCCTCAACAAAATTGGAAAGAAAAAAAGCAGAACTTGCATCAATTGCAACACTTATTTTTTGAATTTTAGTTTTAATTTCTTTGCTGCCATTAAAAATGCTTAAATAAAATTCAACATCAAAGTGCTGTTTATCATCATTTGGCTCCACTTTGGTATATGTAAGTTGGATTTCTTTTGGAATTTCAAAATTTACTAATTGATTTGATTTTAGGATTTGCAAATTAAAAAATTGACTTGCTTGTTTTAAATCATTAATTTCATTTCACTCTTGTTTTAATGAAGCGTAATTAGAAAAAGGAGTTATTTTACTTGAATGAAAGCTGACATTGCGAATTTTTTCTAATGTTGAGTTGAGAAAATCAATGTTTTTTTGGTAATCATTATTTTTTTTGTATGCTAACCCATAAGCAATTCCAATAGAACCACCTAAAATTGAACCTGTAATTAAAAAAGTTAATATCGAGGTTATTAAGATACTTTTTTTACCTCTAGCTTGTTTTTTTTGTTTCATTGTTTTATTAAACTCTCCATTTTTATATACAAGAAAAGCAAAAATATACAAATTTTGCTTTGCATTGTTTTAAATATTACTACCATAATTTTACTACACTGTATGCTTTTTAGTTATTTTTTAACTAAAAAAATAAAAACCAACTTGACAACTTGGTTTTTACTTTTGTGAATTAACTATTTTATTCTATTAGTAAGAATTTTACCAACAATTGCACCATCATTAGCAGCAGTTACTATTTGGCGAATGTCTTTTGCAACTACGTCCCCAACTCCATAAATTCCTTTTTGAGCAGTTTCGTTGAATTTATCAACCATCAAAAAACCTTGAGAATTGAGAATATGCTTTTGTGATTCTAAAAATTTAGTTGCTGGCAAAAACCCAATGTAAGGAAAAAGTGAAGCTGTTGGAATAGAAAAAACTTCTCCTTTTTGCTCAACTACGATTTCTTGTAGTTCATCTTCACCTTTTAATTCAAGTGCTTTTGTTTCAAAATAAACTTTGACATTCTCTTTAGTCATTAATTCATCAACTAACATTGGCTCGGCAATAAATTGAGCATCTCTTACTAAAATATGAACTTCTGAAGCAATGGAAGCCAAGAAGGTTCCCTCTTCAACAGCGGAGTTTCCACCACCGATAATAACTGAAGGTTTTCCTTTATAAAAAGGACCATCACAAACTACACAGTAGGAAACACCTCTACCTTCAAAATCAAAGTAATTTTTAATATCAGCTGGTTTTCTCTCAACCATACCAGTTGCAACAACTACTGATTTTGCATAATAAACTTTTTCATCACTTGTGTAAACTAGATGTTCAAATTCACCTTTAGATTCGACTTTTGTTACATCTCCATACAAATGAGTAGTACCAAATTTTAAAGCATGTTTGTACATTCTAACTGCTAAATCAGCACCACCAATGCTCTCATCTCCTGGCCAGTTTTCAATTTTTGATTGACTCACTAATTTTCCACCAGGGGCTAGTTTTTCTAAAATTAAAACTTTTAAATTACCTCTTGAAGCATAAAGCGCAGTTGTAAGCCCAGCAGGGCCTGCACCAATAATAATAACATCATAAATTGTCTTCATTTTACTCCTTTTTTCCAAATTAATTTGTAACAGCTTGTTTTTGATTTCTACTTTGTTTAGCTTTTGGTTCTATAATAGCTTCGGGATTGCGAGTTCAACGATATCATGAAATACCTAAAAAAACTTCTTTTGATTTAGTATAGCGAGCAATTTTATTTAGTTTAAATTCTTTCTTTTTTAAATTTATATATAAGTGATAATCTGGGAAGAATTCAAAACGGATAAACAAAATAATTCCCATAATAATCATTAAAATTGCAATGATAAAATAGTAAAGATAGGCTTCTTGACGTAAATATTCCATTGATGCTCGAACTACCCCATAATAAACAATATAGAGTGCTCCAGTAGATCCTGGCTTGAGTCAAGAAAAAAGATTTAAAACCCAAACGATGACAATGTAACCAAAAATGGAAGTTAAAAATTCATAGAAAAATAAAGGAACTCTTAATTGACCATTTGGTGCAAAAGAGTCACGGATAAACATATTTTGTCTAATAAAGCTTCCAAGCCAGTCAACACTTGCTCCTGTAGGATCTAATTTTCCATAAACTTCGTGATTGGTAAAATTACCTCATCGCCCAATTGCTTGTCCAATCAAAACAGCTGGTAAAATGAAGCTAAATGCTTTCCGCCAATCAAATTCTCGCTGTTTGAAATAAGCATAAATTAAATTACCAACTGTTGGAAAAATAACTCCTCATTGAATTGACATTCCACCACTACGGATATTTCATCAAGTCTTTAAAATACTAAAATCACCAACGACTAAACGTTCTAAAATAAAGCCAAAACGCGCTCCAACAATTGAGCTTGGAATAGTAATTACAATTAGTCAAAACAAATAATCCATATTGTATTTTTCTCTTTTTCAAAAGAAAAAAATTGTGATTATTGAAGCTAACATTCCTAAAACAATCGTAAAGGCATAAATGGGAATTATATCTTTAATTATTCAGTAACTCTCACCCTCATTAAAAGGTCGCACTCCTATTAAATCTTTTGGTATTGAAGTTTCCATTTTTTTCTCCTTTATTATTGTTAATATTATTTTATCATTTTTCAAATTTTTTGTATTTATTAGTGCTGCTTTTTTATACAAATAATAATCAATAAAATTGCTATTTTTTATATAGTATATAATTAAAGCTATGAAAACAACTATTTTTTCTCAAAAACAGATTGAATCCTTGACAACAGCAGAAAGACAAATTATTGATTTAAGCTTAAAAAATCCTGTCTTTTTTTATAACGCTTCAATTAAAGAGCTAGCTAAAAAATCCAATGTTTCAATGTCGGTAATCTCATTATTAACTAAAAAATTAGGTTTTGATTCACTAAAAAATATGCAATTTTATGTCTATCACCATTATTTAAATTCAAAAAATATTCTCCTAGATTCCAATAGTGAGAATAGCAAAATTTTAGATCAACTTCACTTTTATTACAGAGATTCAATTACTAAAACTGCCCATTTAATTGATTTAAACTCAATTAGTAAAATTAGTGAGACTATTTCTAACGCAAATAAAATTTTTCTCTATGGAGCTGGCTCTTCATCACTGGCCGCAAGCGAGCTTGCTATTAATTTGCAAAAATTAGGTTTAAATGCAACAAGTTTTTTTGACTTTCATAGCTTTTTATTAACTAGCGGCCAAAATCAGGAATCTACAATTATTTTATTTTCAAAATCATGCAAAACTAAAGAAATCGAATTCATAATTAAACAACTTGGAGACAAAGGTGAAAATCTCATTATTATTACTGCTAATAAACAAGTTATTCATCAAGAAAAAAATCAAGTATTAATTTATCAAACTTTAGAACAAAAACAACGCTTTATTTCGATTTCTTCCAAAGTTAATCAATATTTTGTATCAGATTTAATTTTTTTCATTCTTGCTAATTCTATGGATATTAAATATCAACAAAAATATGAACAAAATTATTTTCTCTTAAACAATTGAAACAAGAGCTCCAGCAATTAGCTAAATTAGTTAAAAGTCTTTATTTTTATAGCTTTTTTAATAATTTTGTAACTTTGATCGAGCACAAAAGGTAATAAACTAAAAAGTAAATAGACAAATTTTCAACTATCAATATTTTTATAGATATCCATGTTAAAAATAGTGTTGACATAAGGAACAAAAACAACAAAAATGATTGCTAACAAACTAAGAAGAAAGCCTAAATGCAAATATTGAATTTGTCTAAAGTTAACAAAAAATAAACTAGTTGGTACACCTAAAGCATAAGACAAACTTGCCAAGGAAATTGCACTAACAAAAAAGCTGAGCGCTGATGCTTGTTGAGGATTAGAAATATTTAAATAATAGACTAACAAACTCATCGCTGTTGTAATTAGAACTCATTGACTAATTTGAAAAATCATTTTAAAATTAACTAATGACTTATTTTTGTCTAAAAAATCTTTATTCATAACAGTTTTGTCTACACTTGTTAAACTCATTGCAATCCCGCCAAATGTTTCAGAGACAACATTAATCCAAAGAATTTGCAGGGAACCAAAAATTTTTTCTTTGAATATCAAACTACCTATAAAAACCGTTAACAACATTGTAAAATTAGCTATTAATAAATAGATTAATAATTGCTTAATGTTGTAGATGACACTTCTACCCTGTTTAATTGCCTTGTATAAGGTAGAAAAATTATCATCAGCTAGGACAACGTTGGCAACTTGTTTGCTCACTTGTGTTCCTGTAATACCCATAGCAAAACCAACATTTGCTTTTTTAAGTGAAGGGGCATCGTTGACCCCATCACCTAACATGGCAACAGTGTGATTTTTGTTTTGCAAAGCATCGACTATTTCTAATTTATCCGCTGGCAAAACTCGTGCATAAACCTTGTAATTTTCAATATTAGTTCTTCATTTTTCTTCATTTTTTCATTCTTGATTGCTAACTGCTATTTGATTATCAGCTAAAATATTGGCTTGTTTGGCGATACTACTTGCTGTAAAAAGTGAGTCACCTGTGATCATAATTGTACTAATTTGAGCTTTGTTGAGCTTGCTGACAACTTGGGGTATTTCTTGTCTTAGTGGATCTTCCATTGCTAAAAAACCATCAAAATCTAGATCAAAAAGTTGCTCTTTTAAAACATTATGATGAGTTGTAATATTTTTACTTGCAATTGCAAAAACTCGCAAGCCATTGTTTTGGTATTGTTGCAATTTAGTATAAATTGTCTGATTAATATTTTTGCAATATTTTAAAATAACTTCGGGTGCTCCTTTGACAAAAAAGTGCAAATTGTCTTCATTTTTATATAAAATAGCGCTTAATTTGATATCCGAGCTAAAAGGGATTTGATCAATAAATTGATAGGATTTTAATAGCTCTTTTTTATCTAGATGGTGTTTTTTGCTCGCTTGTAAAATTAATATTTCCTCTGGATCACCAACAAAAATTTCTTGCTCATTTTCGAAATAAGAAAAAGCTTGAGTGTTTAAAAGTGCTTTTTTTCAAAATAGTTCTTTTGGAATTTGATTAACAAAAACATCTTTAATTACCATTTTGTTTTCAGTTAGTGTACCAGTTTTGTCACTGCAGACAATTGAAATATTACCTAGAGTTTCAATTGTTTGTAAATCTTTGACAATTGCTTTATCCTTGGCTAGTTTTTTTACTCCAATTATCAAATTAATTGTGATTAAAGGAATTAAAGATTCAGGGATAAAACCTATGGCTAAACTCAAGGAGACAATAATGGCTTGTTCAGCAAAACTATAGTCACCTTTTTCCACCATGTAAATATAAATAAAGAAGAAAATCAAAGAAAAAAATAGTGCTAAAAAGGCAATATATTTAGTAAACTTTTTTAATTTTTTTTGCAGTGGTGATTCTAATTCTTGAGTATTTTCAACTAAATGGGCAATTTTCCCCATCTCTGTTTGCTCACCAACTTTATTTACTAAAATATGGGCTTGACCTGCAAGAACATTGGTTCCAGAATAAACCTGAGCTTTTTTATCATCAAATGAGCTAAAGTTTTCTTTAAAAACTGCCTCTGACTCACCAGTTAGCATTGATTCTTGCATTTTCAAATTATGTTGATCAATTACCAAACCATCTGCAGAGACTACATCGCCTGAATTGATAACCAAGATATCACCAACAACTACCTCAGAAGTAGAAATATTTATTTTATTAGCATTTCTGATTACTGTGGCATTAGGATTGTTTAGATTTTTAATTGCATTTAGTGCTTTTTTAGTCTTATTTTCTTGAACCAGACTAAAAATTAAATTAATTATAATAATAATAAAAATTACTACTGGTTCTAAATAAGCAATTAATTTTTCTTCAAATGTTTTGAACTTGTCATTAAAAACAATGTTTAAAATTAAAGAAATGATAATAACTATAATTAAAATCAAACTTAATGGTTCCTTAAGTTGATTAAAAATAAGTTGTCAAATTCCTTTTTCCTTAATTGGCTTTAAGTTATTGGTCCCATATTTTTCTTTAGAAAATTCTACTTGTTGTGTGGTTAAACCTTGTTTATAATTAAGAGATTTTAAAAAATCTTCTTTATTTTCATAATTGATTTTCACTTAAAATTTATTCCTTTTTATTTTATTGTAAATTATACAAATTTAAAGCTATTTTAAATAAAAAATGCAATAAAAAGATTGTTTTATTGCATTTTCAAAGTTTGAAGGAAAACTTGTTTACTTATCTAAATTACTAAAAACTATTTGTCTTGTGATATAGTAAATAGACTCAGATAAAGTTGGGTGTGTGTAAGCGCTTTTTTGAAGATCTAAAATTGTTAACTTGGATTTGATTGCTAATGCAATTTGATTAATTAATAATGAAGCTTCATCTAAAAATATTGTTGCACCAAGAATTTCAAAGGTTTTTTTGTTAAAAATAAGTTTGATAAATCCAAGTTTAAAAGCATTTTCTGCATGCGCTCTAGGCAGTGAACTAGCTGCAATTTCTGCTACCTCATAATCAATTCCCTGCGCTTGTAATTGTTGTTCACTACTTCCTACAGATGCGATTTCTGGAGTTGCATAAATTGTTCAAGGAATAAATCTTGCATTGAATTTTTCATCTGAGCTACCAGTTATAATGTGTTTTGCAACTATATCTCCATGTTTATAAGCAACTGTTGAGAGCATCAGTTTACCTGTAACATCACCAATTGCATAAATATGATCAATAGAGGTTTGGAAAAATTCATTAACTTCAATAAAGTTTTTCTCATTAAATTTTAAATTTAGACTAGCAAAAGCTTCGTTGTTTGCACGACGACCAACTGCTAGTAAAATATTATTGGTCTTGTGATAAATATGTCCATCATGATTTTCTAAAATTAGAGCACCATCTTCATATCTTAGCACCTTTGTTGCCTCGTATAAAGTAATTCCTTTTTCAGCAATTACAGCTTTTGCTGCTCTAGAAATTGATTCATCCAGATTTGCAAATAATTGTGGTGCTGCTTCAATAATGGTTACTTTTTTGCCAAAAGATGCATAAAAGTATGCAAATTCAAGTGAAATTGCACCACCACCGATGATTGTTAGTTCATCAAATTTAGGATTTTTAGTTAACAAATCATCTGATGTATAAACATTTGTTGCCTCAGCTCCTTCAATTTTAAAGAAGTTAGGTCTAGAACCGCTTGCAATAACTAATTTATCAAAGCTGTATTGACTACCATTTGCTTCAATTGTATTTTCATCAATCACTGTTGCACTAGCTTCAATAATAGTTACATTAGAAGTAGTTAGTCCGCCTTTGATTGCATTTTGTAGTTTTGCGCTATTATTTGCTACATTTTTAAACATTGTTTGAAGATCATAGTAATTTTCAGAGTCAATTCCAAAGTCTTTACTACGTGCTAAAGTGTTTGCAATGCGAGCAGATTTCATTAAAGTTTTGGTTGGAATGCATCCTCGATTAACACAGTTACCACCAAAAAATGATTCTTCAAAAATAACTACTTTATTACCAGCTTTGGCTAAAATAAGTGCTAAAGAGTATCCTCCTGGACCCGCTCCAATAACTGCAATATCAAATTTATTCATATTATTTTCCTTATTTTAATTTCTAATAGACTTTTATTAATAAAATGCCTATTAAACAAAAGTATACTACTTTTTAGAAATAATAAATACAATTTTTTATTTTTTAGATATCTGCTATTTTATATTAAAAGAGAGGATAAAAAAATTAGCATTTTTTAATAGTTTATTTTATTAGAAAAAATGTTAAATTTGACAAAATTTATTTAGTGATTTTGTTAATTAAAATCTTCGTTTTTCCTTTAAAAATATAGCTTTTTTGAACTTTAGCAGAAATAATGAGTGCATCATATTTTTGAAAGGCTACTCCTTCTAAATCGCCTTGACCTTCAATTATGATTACTTCATATCAATAAACTTTTGTAGGATCACTTGTCAAAACAAATTGATCTTGAATATCAACAACTTTGAGGTTAAAAAAATTATTGCTTATAAGTTGGCCATTTTGAACTTGAATGACTTCAGGTTGTAATTGCTTATCAATTACATCTTTTGCTTGCTCAATGTGCAAACTTCGAGGTTTATTTTCATCATCAAGACGATTATAATCGAAAATACGGTAGGTAATATCACTATTTTGTTGTAATTCATAAACTAATGAATTTTTTGGTAAAGCATGAATCATTCCAGCTTTAATATAGACAAAGTCATCCTTTTTTAAAGCAACTTTGTTTAAATAATCTAAAACTTTATCACTAAATAATTGATCATCGCTAATAGTTGGCAATTGCAGACCAATATAAAAAGGGTGTAGATTATTTTCTAACAAATATCAGCACTCATCTTTGCCAAGTGAGCCAATTTTTTTTGCATACTCATCATTTGGATGAACCTGAATACTCAAGTGATCAGCAGCGTCGATAATTTTGTGCAAAGTTGGATAAACACTAGCTGGATAATTATTAAAAAAGTCTTTATTTTTATAGAAAAATTCATCTAAAGGGATACCATTTTCTAATTTAGATTGGCGATTTTCAATCGCACTTATTAGCCAAGCTTCACCAACTAAATGAGCTAATTGAAAGTGTTTTTGCAAATTCTTACCAGCCCATATTTTTTCCTGAAAATATGGTTTTAAAAAGTAAAAAGTTTTCATTTTAGCTATTTAATTTTTTGTTAAATAGGTGATTTGCAAAAAGAAGTTCTAAAACAATTAATAAGATTGCTATTGTGATAGAAAAAACACCATAAATATAACTAGTTGGACTAACAACATTTTGAAAATCTTTTACATTTTCAATTTTAGCGCTAACAAAATTAGCATAAACTTCTCGACCAGTAACTAAAAGTGAGATCCCTAGTATCAACATAATTAGCGCGACAAAAGCAATTATTAAAAAACTTAGATGACTTTTGTCTTTAAAATTAAGCATTTTTATCCTTTCTTGGTGCTTTTTTAGCACTTAAAAAGTTTATTTTGTTGCTTGAAAAGAATTTAAAATCTCTATTTCTAGTCAAACCATAAATTAACATAGTAACAACACTACCTATCAAAATAGCAACAAAAAAGAAAGCTATTCCGCCACCAACTCCGTAATTATTACTACTTATAGCACCTAAAACTCCTACAATAGGCCCACCATGAGCTGCTGCATTAGTAACTGAGAGAGCAGCGGCAATTGCACCTGCAACTGCAGAGCCGATTACATTAGCAAAGACAACCCTTTTTGGATCACTAACTGCAAATGGGATTGCCCCTTCAGAAATACCTATAAATCCCATAATAATTGCTGAAATTCCCAGTGATTTTTCTTGACGATCAAATTTTTTGCCAAATACTAAGGTAGTTAAGCCCATACCAATTGGCGCTACTGGAATAGCAGCGGCGACCATTCCCATTGGTTCAAAAATTTTAGAGGCTACCAAAGTGGCAGATGTTAAAAAGGCTACCTTATTAATTGGACCTCCCATATCAAAGCCAATCATACCTCCTAATAAAAATCCAAGTAAAATTACAATTCCTAGATTAAGTCCATCTTTGTTGCTAAAAACAGACTCGAGTGTTTTGATAAACTTGTCCATTACATAGCCAATTGGTGCCCCAATAACAAAAACTACTATTAAGCTATAAAATAGGGTAACACCAATTGGAATTACAAAAATTGGAATCACAGCGCTTATTGAGTTTTGAATTTTCAGATTTGCTATATATTTTACAGTATAACCAATGAGGTAACCAAATAAAATTGCACCTAAAAATCCCATTGGGGTTTGGACATTAATGCCGCCAATATTATAAAATAAACCGGCATTGTTGGCAACCGTCGAGGTCACAAAAGCGGGCATGAGCGCAGCTCGACCTGCTATTGAATAAGCAATGTAGGCACCAAGAGCCCCAATCATGATATTAAAAGAGACAACTCCAATTTGTAGCATGTATCAGAGAAAATCGCCTTTTGGTGCCTCGTTGCCACTACCATAAATTGATTTTCCAATACCAAGAGAAAGCGCAATCATAATTCCACCAAAAACCACATATGGTATCATGTAGGAAATTCCTGTAATGACATGTTTGAGAAGTCCTGGTTTATCAGATTTTTGAGTAGAAATATTTCGCTCACCCTTTAAAATAGGAGCACTTTGAGCTTTTTCAACCATTTTATCAGCTTGATGAATTGCATCTTTAGTTGAACAAAAGAGCACTTTTTTACCAATAAATTGTTCAGTTTCAATTTGCACATCAGCAGCTATTATCACAAATTGCGCCTTATCAATTTGTTCTTGAGTAATAACGTTTTTAGGACCTACCGAACCACGAGTTTCGACTTGGCTTGCAAAACCTGCCTTCGAAAAAGCCTCACTGATTTTTTCAGCTGCTAAATAAGTGTGAGCAATGCCGACTGGACAAGAGGTAATTGCAAGTGCTAAAGGTTGTTCTTCGTTGATTTTTATAGACTTTTGCTTAGTGCTTTGGTTAGAAATAGCTTGGTAAATTCGCTCTAAATTATTACTTTTGAGCTCAACAATTTGCTTTTCATCTAAAATCATAGTTGCAATTTGTGCTAGCAATTCTACTTGTGTATCATCTGTATATTTTTTAGGAAGTAAAATTACAAACAAATATTTTGCTTTGCTTTGATCTTGATTTTCTCAAGCAATTCCACTTTCAAGACTAATATAAAAAAGTGTTGGAGATTTTACAGCTTCACTTTGAGCATGAGGAATTGCAAATTCTTGTTCTAACCCAGTTGAGATTTGCGCTTCACGAGCTTGCAAATCAGCTAATAATTTTTCTTTATTATCAGTGATTTTGAGATCAAAAGCAACATTGATAATAAAATCAAAAACTTCTTCTTTACTATGAAGTTTTTGGTTAAGAAAAATATTATCTCTTGTAAATATGTTCATAGTTTCCTTTCATTTTTTTACTTTTAAAGTTATATTCAAATTATCTTATACATTATTAAAAGTTGTAAAAAATAAAAAAATATTTTGCAAAATTTTGTTTTTTTACAAAATATTTTTTTATTTATTTTGAACCCAAAAGGCTATATTTTTATAGATTTTTCTCTTCTAAATCCTTGGATTTTAATTCTTGTTTTTCTACCTTGGTTCCTAAATTTTTCTTATCATCAATATTGTTATTTTTGCTTTCTCTAAACTTTTTAATGATTGTTTCAATAAAAACAACTAAAATCATACCTATAGGCCCTACAAAAATAAAGATATCTGCAAAATTGAATGTCCCACTATCACGATAAGGTAAAAATAAAATATCTTTAACCGCGTTATTATTTTCTTTGTCATACAAGAAAGTATAACGATCAATTTCATTCCCGATGTCACCAGCTAAAAGTGTTGACATAAAGACTAAAAAGAGATAATTTTTACTAAATAATATAGAAATAATCAATATCACTGCTATAAAAAATGCAAAAATATGAATTGTGGTAAAACCAATAATTTCATTAATTTTTGAGGTAACTCCTGGATGTAATAGTGGTCTAAAACCAATAATTTTCCAATCAATTACTCTTACAAAACCACTTTTTGTACTCTCAATAAATTCTTCATTAGTAAAAATTAAATTTTTAGTTAACTGATCTAATAATAAAAGTAAAAAAACAATGATAGAAGCCACAATAGCGTTTATAATCATCCGCTTTTTACCAACTTGATGATATTTACTAAACAAATATTTTTTAAATTTAAGCAAATATTTATTGCCCATCAGCTTTATAACCTTCTAAAAATTTTTCACAACGACTACATAAATCTTTGTTTAAACCACTAAAGTGATTTCAGCAACGTAAACATTTACTAGATTCAAATTTTTCAACAGCAAACTCGCTTGCAAAACTAAAATCACCGATCATTAATAACATTTTTAAATCAAGTGAGTGAATAAATTTTGAATCACTAGCAATTTTAACATAAGCTTCATTTGCCCTCTTGATCACTCCTGATTTAATAGCTTTTTCAACAAGTTTATAAACTTTGTCTTTGATTTCAAAAAATTCTTTTCATTTTGTATCTAAGTCTTGATTAAATTCAGATTTTTCAAAAAAGTTTTCAAGGTGAACTGAAACCTTTTTGTCTTCCTTATTAATAAATGAATAAACTTCTTCAGCTGTTGTCGGCATTATCGGAGCTATACTGATAACTAAAACATTGAGCAATTCATACAAATTCTTTTGAATTGCTCGTCTATTTATATGATCTTGTTTGTCTGCATATAAACTATCTTTGACAATTGATAAATAAAAGTTGGAAATTTCAATAATGAAATTATTAATAAGTTTGACCACTTTGACAAAGTGATAATTATCGTAATTAGTAATAATTTCGTTTTTAAATTGAACAATTTTATTAGCTATATAAGCATGTATTCCTTCTCTTTGGTAAGAATCATCTTTATAGTCAATTAAGTTTGTAATTAAAAAACGAATAGTGTTTCTAATTTTACGGTAGATTTCAACATTTTGTTCAAAAATTTCTTTTGAATAAACAACATCATTAAAATACTCACTATTTGCCACTCAAAGTCTTAAAACATCTGTTCCATATTTATCAATGAGCTCAAGCGGACTAATTCCATTACCTTTAGATTTCGACATTTTATTGCCTTTAGCATCTACAACAAATCCATGAGATAGCAACTTCTTATAAGGTGATTTTTGTTGGTAAATATACGAATTAATAAGTGAGGAATTAAATCAACCTCGATATTGATCTGATCCTTCCAAATATAGATCAAAAGGTGATTTTTCACCATCGATATCAGCTGCTAAAAAGCTAGATCCTGAGTCATATCAAACATCTAAAATATCTAATTCTTTTGTTCAATTACGATTGCGAAATTGCTCAGGTAATAGCTCATCAGTCGATCATTGATACCAAATATCACTACCATGTTTTTCAATCAAATATATTACATGATCAAAAAGAGCCAATTTATCTAAAACAGGTTTGCCTTTTTCATCATAAAAAATGATAAGTGGAACTCCTCAACTTCTTTGACGTGAAATTATTCAATCTTTTCTACCCTCAATCATTTTTTCTAAACGATTTTTAAGTCAATGCTCAGGAAAATCTATTGATTGAATTTCTTTGAGAATGCCTTGCTTAATTTTTTCAACAGAAATAAATCATTGCGGTGTTCCTCGATAAATAACTGGTTTGTGTGTTCTTCAGTCATGAGGAAAAGAGTGTTTGATAAAACTGAGGTGTAGGAGACTATTTTTTTCTTCTAAAAATTGACCTATTTGTTTGTTGGCATCTTCATAAAATAAGTTAGCAAATTGATCTGCTTGTTCATTAAAAGTTCCATCATCATTGACATGCATAATCATTTCAAGATTAAATTCTTTACCAATTCAAAAGTCATCTTCACCAAAAAGTGGTGCCATGTGCACTAATCCACTTCCCGAATCTAAGGTAACATGGCCACCTAAAACAATGGGACTAATTTTGTCTTTAATTGGTCTTTTATAGGTAATGCCAAGTAGGTCTTTACCTCTAAAAGTTGTATGAATTTGAACATCTTTTCAACCTAAAATAGCTAAAACATTGTCTAATAATTCTTGAGCTACAACATAAAAATTACCTTGATATTCAAAGCGAGTATATACAAAATTTTCACCAACGGCAACTCCTGAGTTGGCAATTAAAGTTCATGGTGTGGTAGTTCAAATAATTAATTTATCTTTAGCTAAAACAAAATCATTTCCATTTTCAACTTCAAAAGCAACATAAATTGAAGGTGATCTGTGATCAAAATATTCAATTTCTGCTTCAGCAAGAGCACTTTGACTACTTGTTGATCAATAAACTGGTTTAAGTCCGCGATAAATTAAATTTTGGCTCACCATTTCCTTAAATAATTGTAGTTGTTTTGCTTCATAACTTGGTTTATTTGTTTGATAAATTTTACTAAAATCAGTAAATAAATCTAACTTTTTAAACTGAGACATTTGTGATTGAACTTGAGAATTTGCATAGTTATTTGCCAATGTTCTAATTTGAACTACATCTTGGTCTTTAATTTGACTAATAATCTTATTTTCAATAGGTAATCCGTGAGTATCTCAACCTGGAACAAAAGGTGCATAAAATCCTTGCATAGTTTTATAACGAACTATAATATCTTTTAAAATTTTATTCAAGGCATGACCTATATGTATGTCACCATTTGCATATGGTGGGCCATCATGAAGAATGAAACTTTGTTTATTTTTGTTCATTTTTAAAGCTTTTTGGTAAATTTTTTCTCTTTCTCAAAAGCTACGATAGAAAACTTCTTTTTGAGAAAGATTAGCCTTCATAGAAAAATCACTATTAAAAATATTTAGTGAATTTTTGTAGAAATTCTTATCCATAATTATTCCTCTTCAAATTTTTTAAGCAATGCATCTATATCAATCTCATTGACTTCTTTTAACTTATTTTTAACTCTTTCAATTGCTTCTTGAGTATTAAAAATTTTATTTTGCTTAGTATTTTTTTCTTTTGTTATTTTATTATCATTTTGAATATTTTTATTAATTATTTTTTTATTTGATTCTTCAATTGGTTTAACTTTGCTTGATTTCTCAGTTATTAAATCTTTAGTATTGAAAAATTTATAACAATATTGTTTACCTTTTTTTGCATCTTTAAAATCAGCTAATGAATATAATTTGATATTATCATCATAATATAAAATTTGCAAGTTTGTATCAAATTTGGTAAAAGATTTTGGAAATTCAGCAAAATCTAATTTAGTTTTTAAATTTTTTAAACTAGCTCCTCGAGCACCAAAAGTGATTTGACTATTGCTAATTTCTTCATAACTTGCTCAACTATCAATGATAGCAATTTTCTCGCCATCCGCTATGGGGTAAGCTAATTGAATTTGCTCACCTTTTTTCAAAGTTGCTAGTTTAACACCAGCTGAGTTTCTACCATAAATTGGAATATCAATTTCAGCTACTTTTAAACTACGATTTAAGTTACTAATAATTGCTATATTTGCCAAATTATCTGTTAAATAAGCACCAATTAATTCATCATGTTCTTTTAGTTTGAAAATATTTGTTAATTTTTTAGTTCTTAAATTAAAAAGCGAATCTAGACTAACACGTTTTGCCAAACCATGTTTGGAAACCAAAATAATATTAGAATTATTTTTGTTTTCTGAGATATTAATTTGGGCAACTATATATTCATCTTGTTGAAAATCTACTTCAATTTTTAAGTCATTACCTATGTTTTTGTAACTAGTTTCTTCTAATTGATGAGCTGCAAGTACAACAAGATTTGCTTTATTTGTAACTAAGAAAATTTTATCTTTTAAATTTAATTTTGTTAGTAAAATTAAAAAATCATCTTTTTTAATTGCATACTTATCGAGATCGCTCAAACTAAAATTTTTAAGTGAAATTTTTTTATAATAGCCTTGTTGAGTTATACCAAAGTAAATATTTTCATCTTTTATAAGATCTTCATGATTAATTTTAATACTAAAATCTTTTTTTAGAATTTGTGTTTTTCGAGGTTGACCAAAATTATTTTGTACCTGTTTTAATGTTTTAATTAAAAACTTTTTAAAGGCAGTTGAATCATTTTTGAGATTATTTAGTAATTCAATCTTATTTTCCAATTCTTTAGATTCACTTAAAAAATTTTCTTGATCAATTTTTGATAAACGATAAAGGCGCATTTGAGCAATCGCCTCAGCTTGAATCTGAGTAAATCCAAAATGAGCAATCAAATCTTTTATAACCCCAATTTTAGAATTATCAGAAGCACGAATTACCTTAATAACCTCATCTGTAATATCTGCTACTTTTAAAAAACCTTGTATAATTTCATAGCGTTTTTGACTTTTGAAGAGGTCATAATCAATTTCTTTTAATTTAATATTTTTTAAGTGGTCAAGGTAGTATTTAATCATTTCAGAAAGTGAGACCAACTTTGGTGAATTATTGCAAATAGCAACACTATTATATGAATAGTAAATCTGCATATCTGTTTTTTGCAACAAGTAATTTACCACTAAATCAACATTGGCATCAGCTTCTAAATCAATAGAAATTAAAATTCCATTACGATCAGATTGATCAATGACTTCTTTGATTCCATAGACTTTTTCTTCAAAGCGAATATCATCAATTTGACGAATAAGATTGGCTTTTGCTATCCCATAAGGAATTTGACTAATTTGAATGGAAATGTCTTTATTTTTGTTTACAATTTCATATTTAGCAACAAGCGAAATACGACCTTTTCCTTTAGAAAAAGCATCTGAAATTCCACCATTGTCATAAACAATTCCACCTGTTGGAAAATCAGGGCCTGGAATTATAGATTGCAATTCGGAATTAGTAATTTTTTCATTTTTAATCATAGCTATTGCACCATCGATGACTTCTGAGAGATTATGAGGAGGAATTTCTGTCGCAAATCCCGAAGCGATTCCGATAGCACCATTTACTAATAAATTGGGGACAATAGTTGGTAAAACGGTAGGTTCTTTTTCAGAATCATCAAAATTGGGGGCTCAGCTGATGACATTTTTATTTAATAATTCGAGCATTAATGCACTAATTTCTTCAAGTCTAACTTCAGTATAACGCATTGCCGCTGCTGGATCATCATCGATTGAACCTTTATTTCCATGCATGTCAACAAGGGGAATATTAATTTTTCATTCTTGCGACATTCTCACCAAAGCATCATAAATTGAACTATCACCATGAGGATGATATTTACCGATGACATCACCGACAACACGGGCAGATTTTTTATAAGCTTTTTCCTTTTTTAAACCTAGCATCCACATTGAATATAATATTCTGCGCTGCACAGGTTTTAAACCATCGCGAACATCTGGGATAGCTCGATTTTGAATAACATATTTAGCATAGCGAATAAATTTTTCTGCAACTATGTTATCAAGTGAAGAATTAATAATTTGATTTAAATTAGTTTTCATAATTGAGCTCATCCTCTATTTTTAAACGGTCAAGAAAACTATCTTCTAAACTAAAATCAACATTTTTCTCAATTCAAGTTTTCCGAATATCAGTTTTGTCACCCATAAGAGTAAAAATTCTTCTTTCAACAATAGCAATATCATTAATGGAAACTTTGACTAAAGAACGAGTTTTTGGATCCATTGTAGTCTCTCATAATTGTGCTGCATTCATCTCTCCTAAACCTTTATATCTTTGGATTTGTGCATTTGGTTTTTTAGCCAACAATTTAGCCAACTCTTTTTCATCTCAAGCATATCTAACGTCTTTATTTTTATAGCTTAATTTGTATAATGGCGGCTGAGCAATATAAACATGACCATTTTCAATAAGGGGTTTCATATATCGAAAAATAAAGGTTAAAATTAAAATTTGAATGTGTGCACCATCAGTGTCGGCATCAGTCATAATAATAATTTTGTCATAGTTAAGATTTTTTAAATTAAAATTGACACCAAGGCCAGTTCCAAGTGCTGAAACAATTGCAATAATTTCTTCATTTTTTAACAAATCAATTAATTTAGTTTTTTCAGCATTTACTATTTTACCTTTTAAAGGTAGAATAGCTTGGTTAAAACGGTTTCGTCCTAATTTTGCAGAACCGCCAGCTGATTCTCCCTCGACTAAAAAAATCTCGCGCTCTTTTGCATTTTTACTTTGAGCTGGGGTTAATTTACCTGACAAAATCCGCTTTTCTTTGGAAATATTTTTGCTAGTTTTGTTTTCTATTTTTGCCAATTTAGCAGAAATTCGTTCTTGATATGAATTGTTGACATGGGTAATAATTTTTGCTGCATCTTCTTTATTTTGAACAAAATAAGTCATTAATGAATTATAAATTATCTCCTCAGTGACAGACTTTGCAATTAAAGTTGATAATTTATTTTTGGTTTGACCAACAAATTCTAAAATAGGCTCAGGAACTCGCAATGATAAAATTGCTGATAAACCTTGTTTTACATCACTAAATTCAAGATTTGTCTTAGCTTTTAGAAGACTTTTTTGTTGTCCATAAGTAGTAATTGCTCTCAAAAGTGCTCCACGAAATCCATTTTCGTGTGTTCCACCTTGATCAGTTTTGACATTATTTACAAAGGAAATAATGGTATCTTGATAAGAAGAGACATATTGAAGGGCAACCTCAAGTTGAATTCCTTGTGATTCCCCTTCTAAAAAAACAACATCTTTGTGCACAAGTGACTTGCCAACATTGATAAATTCGACAAAGCTGATTAAGCCTTTTTGAAAGAAAAAGATTTCATTTTCATTGCTAATTTCATTGTAAAAACTAATTTTTAAATTTGAGACCAAAAACGAAGTTTCACGAAGACGCTCAGATATAATATCTGATGAAAAACTAGTTTGTGAAAAAATTGAAAAATCAGGTCAAAAACGCACAGTTGTTCCTCTGTTTTTGCTTTTTTCTACTTTTTGAGTAGAGACATCAAGATGACCACCGTTTTTAAAGCTAGTAAAATAACTATAACCATCACGATAAACTCACACCTCAAGCTTGGAACTAAGAGCATTAACTACCGAAGAGCCAACACCATGAAGACCAGCTGCCGTTTTATAAACATCATTTGAGAATTTACCACCAGCGTGAAGTTCGCTAAAGACTAATTCGACTCCAGTTTTTCCACTTTTATGTTTATCAACAGGGATGCCTCGACCATTGTCGCTAATTTCAATTGAATTATCTTTTTTTAATATTAGCTTGATTTCTGTAGCAAAACCTGCAATAGCTTCATCAACAGCGTTGTCAAAAATTTCTCAAATTAAATGGTGTAATCCGCCTATATCTGTCGAACCAATATACATTCCTGGTCTTTTTCTAACGGCTTCAAGACCTTTTAAAACTTTGAGTTTTTCAGCTGAATATTCCATATTTTCCTTTTTTAGTGTATAAATATAAACTATATTATATTATAGTGATAAAATTATATAAAATTAAATTTAAAGAAAAAAGGACAAATATGAAAAAAATAGCCATAAATGGATTTGGAAGAATCGGACGTTTAGTTCTTCGCCGTATTTTTGAAATAAAAGATAGAAACATTCAAGTTGTAGCTATCAATGATTTAACAGATGTTAAAACCTTAGCACACCTATTTAAATATGATACAGCTCATGGAAAATTTGAAGGTAAAGTTGATTATATTCAAGAAGAAGACAAAAGCTTTTTAGTAATTAACGGACACAAAATTTTAATTCTTTCCCAAAGAGATCCAAAAACACTTCCTTGAGCTCAATTAGGAATCGATATTGTGCTTGAATGTACAGGATTTTTCGCTTCCAAAACAGGAGCACAATTACACCTAGACGCTGGTGCTAAAAAAGTTGTTATTTCTGCACCTGCAGGAAACGATGTTAAAACTATTGTCTACAATATTAACCACGAAACAATTACCGAAGAGGATACAATCTTATCAGCGGCATCATGTACCACAAACGCTTTAGCACCGGTTGTAAATGCACTTGAAAAAGAATTTGGAATTGAAAATGGATATATGACAACAGTGCATGCTTATACAGCAGACCAAAGAATTCAAGATGCACCTCACAGCGATTTTAGAAGAGCAAGAAGTGCAGCTAGCAACATTGTTCCTACATCAACAGGAGCAGCTAGAGCAATTGGTCTTGTAATTCCTTCTCTAACAGGGAAATTAGATGGTATGGCATTACGTGCACCTGTTATCAACGGTTCATTTGTCGACTTATCAGTCTCATTAAAATCTACCCCAACAATTCAAGAAATTAATGAAGTGATGAAAAAATATGAAAATGAATCCTTTGCTTACAATGAAGATTTAATTGTTTCATCAGACATCATTGGTGACAAACATGGTTCTATTTTCGATGCAACATTGACTAAATTTGTTGAATCAGATGGAAAAAGACTTTACAAAATATTTGCTTGATACGACAATGAATTTTCATTTGTTTCCCAATTTGTAAGATTAGTTTCTTTATTAAGTAAGTAATAGAAGTTTCAAAAAATAGAAAAAGAGTGGTTATTCACTCTTTTTCTATTTTATTTTTTTATTTTTTTTAAAATAATGTAAAATATTATTGAGCTGTTTTAAACATGTATTGCTTTGGCGGATGTTCTCTGCTGCTCAAAAAGAACAACTCTAACTTTGCAGTTGTAGTTTAAGCAAGAAAACTGTAAAACCACCTTTGCGGTGGTTTTTTTTATTTACGAAAGTTTAAAAAATTTTTTAATACAGTTTTTAATTCTAATTCTTCTAAAGTGGCTATTAACTTATCATTGATTTGAATATCTAAATTGTCAAAAATATTAAAATTAAATTTTGCTGTGTTATATAAGGTTATAAAATTCTGAAAAAAAAGAAGTTTTTCTTTTTTTTCTTTAATTTCAAGGCCAATTTTGCCCGAAATTTGATCACTATTTGCAATAATATTTTCCAAGTTACCATATTTTTCTAGTAATTTTTGTGCTCCTTTTAAACCCAAACCAGCAATAATTTTAATATTATCAGATTTATCACCAGATAAAACCTTAAAATCAACAACTTGATGTGGAAAAATATGATGAAGATCATAAAAATTATCTAAATTTTTGATATTTGGACCCTCAGCTTTAATTGTATCAACAACTATTGTATTTTCATCAATTAGTTGTAATAAGTCTTGATCAGCAGAAAAGATTACTATTTTTGCTTGTGGATTTTGATCTAAAATTTGTTTTTTAAGTGAGGCAATTAAATCATCAGCTTCATAATTATAGTCTTGACTTCAATTTATATTAGCATATGTTAAAATTTGTTTGACTTTTTCCATTTGAGTAAAGAGACTCTCAGGAGTTTCACTTCTACCTTGTTTATATTCAGAAAAAGCAAGATGTCTAGGTGTCTTGCTTCCTTTGTCAAATGCAAAGTAGCAATTTATTGGATTAAAAAGGTTTATTAATTTGAAAAAAGTAAGAAAAAATGTATGAATTGCGTTAGTTTCTATTCCTTGGCTATTTTTTAAAAGGCCACCACCATATACACTACCGTAATAAGATTTAAACAACATTAAGTTGCCATCAATTAATAAAATCGGTCTATTCATATTCTATTTCCTCAAACTTGTTATTATAAATTTTAAATTCGTTTTTTAAATTTTTACTTATTAAAAATTTAAAAATACTTCCTTTTTTTAATTGCTCAAGCAATGATACCTTTGATCCAAAAAGCAAAACATCAACTTGAGTATCAAAATCGCTTAAACTTATTTTAGCATAACTTGAGCCTGCCTTGCTTTTTAAAAGGGCAAAATTGTTAACAACAAGATTTAAACTATATTGTTGATTAGCTTCTAAGTCAACAAGTTTGATTTGATTTTTAAGAGCTTTGGGAATCGGTGGTTTGCTAAATTGCATACCAAGAAATTCAATTTCATTTTTTATAGTTTGTTGATAATCAATTTCAACTTCTTTTAAAACAAAGGGAATATTAAAAACTTGTGAATAGTCAATATATTTTTCGCCTTTGGCATCTTCAAGAATGCATGGGTAGTAATTTTTAGCAATTTCAACACTTGCGAGCAAGCTATCTTGTGAGCCAAAGCTCGCAAGCGCACTTGCTTTGATCAATTTAATAATCAGTGTTTCAGAAAAATTAATTATCTTCATTCTTAGAAAAAAGTCTATAAAATTGCTATATTTTCCTTTTGCTTCACGTTCTTTTAAAAGTGGTCTGATGTAGTTGGAGCCAATACCTTTAATCATTGTCAAAGGAAGAAAAATGAGTTTTTCTTCTAAATCAAAGGTAGCATTTTCAAAAGAATGATTAATATCAGGTTGACAAACTTTAAATCCCGATTTTTGAGCTTCGAGAGCATATTTTTTAATATTTTCATGACTACCATTTTCATTACTTATTAAACAAGAATAAAATTGTGCTGGAAACTTTGTCTTTAAATAGGCCATTTTATAAGCCAGTGTTGCATAAGCGGCAGCATGTGCTTTGTTAAAGCCATAATCTGCAAATTTATAAATTAGTTCATAAATTTTTTCAATATATTCTAGTTTGTGACCTTTTTTTATTGCGGCTTCAATAAATGAGTCCTTAATTGCAATCAATTTAGATTCATCTTTTTTGGAAATGGCAACCCTAATAATATCAGCTTGTGCCAAATTGAAGCCCGCAATTTGCTGACAAATTTGCATAATTTGTTCTTGATAAATTATAATTCCATAAGTTGGAGCAACAATTTGGTCATACTCGTAACTAATAGATTCCCACTTTATTTTATTATTCTTACGTTGTTTATAAATGGGTATTTGCTTGAGTGGTCCAGGACGGAAAAGCGAAATTGTTGCAATCACATCTTCGATGCTATCTACCCCAACTCCACGTAAAGTTGAAGACATCCCTGGCGATTCAAGTTGAAAAATTCCACTAGTCAAACCGCTAGAGAGCAAATTATTGGTAGCTGCATCAAAAAGTGGTAAATCCTCAAAGCTAAGCTCATGATTCTCTTTGGCAATTAATGTTAGAATTTGCTGTACAATATTTAAGTTTTTTAGTCCTAAAAGATCGATTTTTAAAAGTGAAAACTCTTCTAGATACTCAGCGCTAAATTGTACTTGATTGTAGCCATCTTTAGACTCTAAAGTAGGCACTAATTGACAAATAGGAACTTTAGAGACAACAATTCCAGCAGCATGAGTACCCGATTGTCTTGGCATACCTTCTAAAAATTTAGAAATTTTAAAAATCTCTTTATATTTATAGGTTTTATCTTGTTCCTGACGATCTATCAATGAACGAAAAGCTGATTTTTCTTCATCATAACATTCTTGAAGCGTCATATTCGGCTTAATTAATTTAGCATTAGCATTTACTTCTGATTCACTAATGCCAAAAGCTTTTGATACATCACGAAAAACACTACGAGCAGCCAAAGTTGAAAAGGTAATAATTGTCGCTGTGTGTTCATATCCATAGGTTTTTTGAATATAATCGATGACTTCAGAACGGCGTGTATCTTGAATATCAATGTCAATATCTGGCATAGTTTGCCGTAGCGGATTTAAAAAACGTTCAAAAAGCAAATCATATCTTAACGGATTGATTTGCGTAATATCTAGCAAATAAGAAATCAGTGAACCAGAAGATGAACCACGACCTGGGCCTATGAGAATATTTTGTGATCTAGCTCATTTAATAAAATCTCAAATTAGCAAAAAATAATTAGAAAAATTAAGCTCACTAATTACTTTATATTCACTTGATAAACGTTTGCGAACTTGTGGATAATTTTTGAGTTCATCTTGCTTTTTGATGACACTGTCTTCTAAAATAGATTTTAGATTATCATTTGCATTACTTGAGGTAAAACTTGGGACATCTGGAAGATTAAAAAAAGGTTTAGGAAATTCAATTTGAATATTGGAGACTAGCTCATTAGTGCGTTTAATAATTGATTCATCAACATCAATTGATCATTCTTGAAAATCATAAAACTTTTTATCAACTCAGTCAGCGCCTTTAATTTTATACAAATATTTTAAATATTTTTCTTCTTTTGCGTATAAAACACTACGGTTTTGGACAAAAACCGCATTTTCAAGATTGACATCATTTGAGACAACATAATAGTTATCTAATTTTAATTGTTGTTTGTTTTTTGTATAAAAACCAAGCTCTGGGTGATCAATGATAATGACATTTTCATTACTTAATTCCAAAATACTAATTTCTTGATTGTGCATCTTTTTGGAGCTCAAAGCTGAAAGATGCTGATATCCTAAATAGTTTTTAGCTAAAAGAATAAAATGGTAATTTTCAGCTTCTAATTGCAAGCCAATAATGGGATTAATGTTGTTTTTCTTACACAGGTGATAAAACTTAGGAACAGCAAACAAATTATTAATATCAGTTAACACAAGTGTTGATAAATTGTTTTGAATTGCATAATTTATCAAGGAATCAATTTTTATTGTCGAAGATAAAAAAGAATATTCACTATTAGTATGTAAATTTATTAATTGCATATATTATCGTATTTTTTCAACAATATTTTTGAGTACTATAAAACTATTTTGTTTTTCAATCTGATTTGCACCTAAAATAACATCAGAGATACTTTCATCTTGTTTAGCAGGTGAATAAACTTTTTGAGCATTTGTAAATAGATCCTTCAATTCACTATCTAAACGAACATCAAAATAACGATATGAAATTTGTTTTTTGTTTAAAAGATGCATAAAAATTCTTTTGCCTTCTACTCTTTCTTTAAATATTTGAGCCTTAGGTGTTCCAATTTTATTACCATAAATATCTAATAACAAATCGTTTAAAAAGCTGGAAACTTTTTGATTAATATTAATAAAGCTTTTAGCTTCAAAATCGAAACTATTAGTTATTAATTTTTGATCTTTTTGAAGTTGTTTTTCTACATTTTTATAGAGTTTAGGTGATGCAAGGAAGATAATTTCTGATTTGTATGTTGTGTCATCAGGGGTGGTAATTTGGCGAATTTGTTCTTCAATATCAACCTTGTTTAAAGACAAAATAATTTGTGAATCCAAGTTATTAATTTTTACTTCATTATTAGCATTTTTATTATTTCACTCTGCAATCCCAGATAAAAAGCCAACTAAATTATTAGTTTCATCAACGTTGTTAGAATCTAAAATAAAACTCACCTTACGACGAAAGGGATCTTTTGGAAATTTTTGAGCTAGATAAGAAGCAGTTGTATACCCTATAATTCAATTAATATCTTGTGAGCGAATGGTAATTGGAAGAATATTTTTTTTAGTTTCAGGAAATTTACTTCAAACAAAATCATTAAATGAGTTAAAATCCGGATTGACAACAAAGATATTTTTTTGAGCCAAAGTCTCAAAAAAACTTTTACTATCAGTGGTGATTTTTTCAAATAATCAACGATTTAGAAACTCTAAATTAAAATCACTTGTCAAAAAGATAACATTGTTACTATTGTATATTTTATTAAACTCTTCAATAAATTGAATAGATTGTTCATTAATTTTATTAGCTTGGTTGTTTTCTAAAATTGAAAAAAAATTTTTTTCTACCAAAGAAAAAGGAGAATTTTCAACTTGTGATTCATGTTTGAGAAATTGCTTTAAACTAGTAATAATTTGTTGATCTAAATCGCTATTTGATTGTGATGTTGTTAAAAATGCTGCTTTAATTGGAGTCACCTCTTGTTGATTTTTTGAGTTTTTTAAATTTTCTAACAAAAAGCTATCATTATTAGCCGCACAAGCTACCAAAAAAACTGGTGATGCTACTAAAAATGAAGGTAAAAGTCGAACTAAAATTTTATTTTTCATTAGTAATCCTTGATAAAATTTTATCAATATTTTCAACACGTTTGCTAACATGATCAATGTAAAAATGAAGTTGTGGTACTTTGTAGCCAACAGATATTTTTGCTAATTTAAAGCGAATAAATTTATTTGCTTTATTTATTTGTTCAAGACAAAAATCTTCATTTTCATTAAATTCTAAATAAATATTTAAGTGTGAATAATCCCCACTTAATTTAACTCAGTTGACATTTAAATCAAAACGATGTGCAAAATTTTGGTACAAAATTTCGCTAATTAAATATAGAAAATGTGTTTCTCTTTTTTCGTGACTAATAGACATTTTAATCCTCGATTTCTACATCTTCAAAAGCTTTAATAGTATCACCTTCTTCAATATCATTAAATTTGTAAACATGGGTTCCAAATTCATTTCCCATGACAACTTCTTTTACATTATTTTTATCTCTCTGAAGTGATTCAATTCTACCTTTGTGCAATAATTTATTATCACGGTAGACTTCAACTTTACACTCAGCGACGAATTTACCACTTAAAACACTGCAACCAGCAATGGTTCCAACTTTTGAGAAAGTAAATTTTTTAATTACCTTGGCAACTCCAATTTCAACTTCTTCATATTTGATAGTACGCAGACCTTTGACTTTTTGCTTGATTTCATCAATAATTTTATAGATAATTGTGTGTTCACGAATTTCAACACCAGCTTGTTTAGCTTGTGTTTTAATTTGATTATTAGTTGGCAAATTAAAAACATAAATAATCGAATTGGAAGTCTGTGCTAATAAAATATCTGCTTTGTTGATTGCCCCAACACCAGAGTGTAAAACGTTTACCTGAACAAATTTAGAAGATAATTTCTCAATTGTAGTCTCCAAAGCTTCAGCAATACCTTGGACATCTGTTTTAATAATGATGTTGATTTGCTTATCTTTTTGATTATCAACCTGAGCTAATGTTTTTTGTTTGACATTGTTTTGTTTTTCAATAGCTTTTTTTTCTTCAGCTAGTTGTTTAGCAAATTTTTCTTCATGAAAACCAAAAAATCTATCACCTGCTAATGGCACATAATTGAGCCCACTGACAACTACAGGAGTTCCCGGTAGCGCTTGATTAATTGGCTTGCCAGTTGTTGATTCTAAACTACGAATTCTACCATATTGGTAACCAGCAACAATAAAATCACGAATTTTCAAAGTCCCATTTTGTACCATCAAGGTAGCCATTACACCTTTGCCTTGGTGCAATTTAGCTTCTAAAACTGTTCCAATAGGAAAGCGATCTTTGTTGGCTTTTAATTCTAAAATTTCCGCTTGCAATAAAATTGATTTAAAAAGCTCATCAATTCCTTGACCTGTAAGTGCTGATCCATAGACAAAGATGTTATTTCCCCCTCACTCTTCTGGAGTAACATCGAGTGTGCTAAGCTCGGTTTTAATTCTATCTAGGTCTTTATTAGCTTTATCCATTTTGTTAACAAAAACAATAATTGGCACATCAGCAGCTTGGGCGTGATGAATAGCTTCTTTGGTTTGTGGCATTACCCCATCATCAGCGGCTACTACTAAAACAACAATGTCAGTAACTTTAGCACCACGCGCGCGCATTTGTGTAAAAGCTTCATGACCTGGAGTGTCGATAAAATTGATGATCTGAGAATCAACTTCTACCTGATATGCACCTGTATGTTGGGTAATCCCGCCGTATTCACCGCCTGCAACATTGGTTTTTCTTATATAGTCTAGCAGCGTAGTTTTTCCATGATCTACGTGGCCCATCACCGTGATAATTGGAGGTCTAGTTGTAAGATCTTCTTGATCATCAATAATTTCAATTGCTTCCATAAAATTGGCGGCATTGACTTCTTTAGTTTGTTGAAAATCAAGACCAAACTCAATGCAAACTTCAGCAATTTCTTCTTCATTTAAGGTGTGATTTAAATTATACATTTTACCTTGTTTAAAGAAAAATGTAATAATTTCGTTAACACTTTTTCCAATTTTGGTCGCCATTTCTGCAATTGACATTGCACCTGTAAAGATAAAAACACCATTGTTAACCTCAACTTTGACATCATTGAGTTGGGATTTAATTTCTGCTACATTTGATTTTCGTTTTTCATTTTTAGCCATTTTGTTTTTACCTCATTTTCTATATTTTCATACACTTTATTTTCAAATTTATGACGAAATGCACGATTTAACATTTTTTTCTTAAATATTATAGCAATTTCATCATCTCTTTTGCACACATAAGCTCCACGGCCAGCAATTTTTTCATTTTCCATAAGATCTAAAAAAATATTTTCTTCTTGTCTGCTAAAGCGAAGAAGTTGTTCAACTGGTCTAGAAGTTTGGCAAACAATACATTTTCGGTGGTAGTTTTTAAACATAAGTAATTAAAAATCAAACTCATCTAGATCAATTTCGATTTCATCGACACCAGAGTAGTCAACTAAATCATTATCAGATTTAAAATTTTGAATTTCTCTTTGAATTTGCCTAGCTTCTTTTCGATTTAAAATTGGAGTTTTAGCTTCATTATTGTCTTGTTGTTTGGTTTTATCTGCAATTTTTTTGCTCTCTTGAGCTTCATTTTTAAAGCTAGAACTTAGTTGCTTATCATTTTTTTGATCTCTTTGTTGTTCGTTTTCTACTTCTGCTTGATCTATTAATGCATTTTCTTTTATAGATTCACTAAGAGCACTATTAATTAGAGAATCAGCATCAAAAAGTGGTTGATTTTCTCGATAATCTTGGTTAGTGTTTTGGAAATTAACTTTTTGCTCGATATGATTATCTTGCTGTTGAGAATCGAGGTTTAAATCATTTTCCTGAGTTTGCCCATTGGCTAAATTATCTAAAGAATTTGGGGTTTTAGATGTCTTATTAGAATAAGTAATTTCAATATTGTCTTCATCTAAGAAAGAATATGGTTCTTTATATTTTTGGATGTCTTTTTCAAATTCTTCTAAAATAGTGCTAAAGTTATCGTTGTAGTTTTTGTTTCTTTGACGTCTAATTGATTCTTTCTTATTTGTATAATTTTGACGTAAAGATTTCATTTCTTCTACATCAGCAATATTACCATTTCATTCAATTTCGAATTTATCATCTTTTAGTGCTCTTGAATAAGGTATAATTTCTAATTTCTTAATTCGAGTTAGATCAGTTGCAAGTTGAACGTTTGATCCTTTTTTACCAATTGCCAAAGTGTGTTGAAAATCAGGAACTACAACTGTATAGTGTTTATTTTTATTGTTTATTTTGAATTCTTTGACACAAACTACTCTAGCTGGGGCAATTGCATTGGCAACAAAAGTTAAAATATTTTCATCATATTTAACAATTTCAATTTGCTCACCATCTAAATCTTGGCTAATAGATTCAATCCGAACTCCTTTTTCACCTATAATTGCGCCTAATTCAGAAATGTGATCTGATCCTGGTAGATTGGTTTTTTTAACAGCAACCTTACATTTTTCCCCCGGAATTCGAGCGATGCTAACAATTTCTAGATTATTAGTTTGTAATTCAGGAATTGCATTTATAATTTTATTTTTTACTAACTGAATTGATTTGCTGGAGACAATAATTTGTGATTGTTTAGAGCTTTTATTAACATCTTCAATAACAACTTCGAGAATATCACCAACCTTTAATTTTTGACCAATGGAATAATGGCTGGGCATGAAAGCTGCAACTTTGTCTTCAACAAGTTCAAATATATATCCAGAGTGAATTTTGTTTGTGATTTTAGCTAAAATAACTGTATTTTTTAGTGGTAAATATTTGTCATAAATTCTTTGCCTATTAATTTCAGAATTAGTTTGTTTAAAATTTTGAATTGCAGACTGAAAAATAGATTTATCAAAAGTTGTGATATCAATTTCTATTTTAACTCTATTTCCCACTTGTAAATCTTCAGGTTTAGCAATTTTTTTAGCAATTGCATCTGAAATACTTATAAATGAAAAAGAAGCTTCATGCTTAGCTAGATCATCAAGATTATCAAAATATGTATCCTCAACTATTTCACCGTTAATGTTATAAACTTTAAAAATAAATTTATCAAAATCAGTTTCTAGTTCTAATTCTGCCTCAGGATCAATTTTTTTGTTAATAACTTTTTCAATTGATTTAGAAAAAGTTTCAAGCACAATATCAATTGTAGTTTGATTTTGTTGAGCAATTTCTTTTAAAGACTCTAATATAAGTTTGGTAGTAGTTTTTTGTTCAATAGATGATACTTGTTTGCTTTTTTTCTTCATATTACTATTCATCCACTCCTTTTGATAATATATCTAAGAAAAAATTATTATATTTTAATTCTATTCTATCAATAAAATCTGATATTTTTTTAGAGATGTCTTCAATATCTTTCATAGTTGTAAGAGTTGTGTAAATTCTTAAAAAAGTGTGTCCATCTTCTAAAATAAACTCAGCTTTTGCTACTTCTGGAAAATTTTCCACTATTTTTTGTTCTATATCCAATTTATACCTCTTTATAAATAGTATGCTTAAGAAATTTATTTTAATTAAAACAAAAAAGGTTGCATCTATAAGACAACCTTTTTGTCAAATCGAAAATCTATCTTAAATTTTAAAACAAAATTTTGTTTTTTTCTACAAAAAGTTGTATTTTTATTTATTAGCAATACAGTTTAGTGCTTTTTTATAAAAAGTAAATATAATTTATTTTTTAGAAAGGTTATAAAAATTTATAAATTTTGTAGTTATGTTTATTAAAGAAATAGAACAAAAAATACCTACTTATATTTTCAAACACCTAAGAAAAATAGAACTAATTTACTGCGGATACCACAACTGTAGCTACAGCGCATTTTATAAAGACGAAAAAGTTCAAATAAGAATTGCTAAAAATAATTTTGTAAATTGAAAAAATGAATCTATTTATCTTGAAGGCAACACCGATTTCATTTTTTACAAAAATGGAAATTTTATTAAAAAATGATACGAAGGTAATATTTTAAATAAGACAATTGCTAAAGAAAATCAAAGACTATTATTTCAAAAGATCTTAGATTTTCAAGAACAAAAACCTAGTAATATTGAACAATTTGATTGAAATATTTTAAATATAACAGATCAAAAATATTGCAATATTCTTAAAAAATATCAAAATGAACAACTTGTACTAAATCATGGTGATCTATGTTTTAAAAATATAATATTTAATGAAAAAACCAAAGAAATTAAGTTTATTGATTTTGAATGAGTTAGATACAATAGTAAATACTTTGATTTGGTTTGTCTTTATTTATACATGAACATTGATAAAGATGAAATTATTAGTTATTTTAATTTAGATAGGCAAAAATTTGCAGATTATGTTTATTTGATTAAAACTTTTAATAAATATTGAAATTTAAAGTTTTACTAGACTTAAAATCTTTTGTTAAACTAATCTAATAAAAAAGGTTTAAAAACTTGCAGAAAGCCTTCCTCATTTTCTGTATAGATAAGATGTCCTGTATAAGGTATTACCTCAACTCTAATATTTTCAATAATTGAGAGATAATATTGAATAGTTTCTTCTTTCATCATGATTCCATCACGTTCACCTAAAATTAACATTGCTGGACATTTTACTTCTTTTAAACCTTCTTCAATTTTATCCATTATGTAATATTGTGGTAATGTGCTACCAAGTTGGACTATATTTTCATTATTAAAATACTCATAATCAAAGACTTTGTTTGCTCAGTCAAGTCATTTTGGATCTTGATATTTTTCTTTGTCATATTCATAAATAGTAAAAAAATCCAACATTTCTTGTGGGGTTTTTGGAAAAAATTTATTATAAAAAAGTGTTGCCAAAGGCATATTAGCTTTGTTCATAGGACCAATAAAAACTATCTTTTTAATTCTCTCTGGTATCAATTTATAAACTAGTGCTGCATTCCCCGCTCCCATTGAATGACCCACTAAAACTACTTCGTCTAAATTAAGTTCTTTAATAAATCTGACAATTTCTTGTGCATAATATTCCATATTTAATTGATGTGGTTCGGCTGGTGTAAGATTGCATCCTGGCAATGTAAAAGAATAATAATTTACACCTGGGATTTTTGATATGAGTTGGTAGAAAACACTATGATTAGAATTAAAGCCATGACAAAATACTAAATTAATTTTGTTCTCTTTGCTTTCACTAATAATATAAGGATAATTTCAGTTAATTTTTTTCATATTATTCCTTTTCAAAATTTTTTTATAATTATTAAATTTAAAATTTTAGAGATATTTGTTAAATTATCTAAATTGTGTAACTATATTTATTTTTTAGAAACATAGTTTATTTTTGTACAAACATTTTATCTAACAATGATTTTTTAATCATTTCAATTTTTTGCAATTTTAATTCATATAAATTTAGCAAATTGTCTATATTTTCAAACACTTTTGCTATTTTTTGTTGTTCTTTGATAGAAGGCACAAAATATTCAAATTGACCATAATTTTTGAAATAAATATGTTTGATCGTTGTCCCACTAATTATTGACTCTATTGGAAAATAAGAGGATAACAAACTATAAATAAAGTAAATATCAAAATTATTTTTACTAGTCAAAGCTGACATTGTCGAACAAAATGCTGTATTTGTAGGCAAAAATCTCAAGCGACCAGCATCTCCATCTTTTATGATGGAAATGTAATCTTCCTTCATAAAGAATTTATCGGTTTTGCCTATAATTTCTTTGGCATCATACAAAAAATATTTACCTTGTTTTTTAACATCACTAAACGTTAAATTAGAAGTGTGATGCTCAACAATATCTTTTAATTGTGTTCATTTTCAAAGGTTTTTATAATCTGCAAAGCGAATTAGAGGTGTTGGTTGGTTGGTTGGTTGGTTGGTTGGTTGGTTGGTTGGTTGGTTGGTTGGTTGGTTGGTTGGTTGGTTGGTTGGTTGGTTGGTTGGTTGGTTGGTTGGTTGGTTGGTTGGTTGGTTGGTTGGTTGGTTGGTTGGTTGGTTGGTTGGTTGGTTGGTTGGTTGGTTGGTTGGTTGGTTGGTTGGTTGGTTGGTTGGTTGGTTGGTTGGTTGGTTGGACAAACATTTTAGCTAACAAAAATTGCTTAATTACACTTATTTTTTCAAGTTTAATTTTATACAAATTGATAAAATTGTCTATATTTTTAAACACTTTTGCTATTTTTTGTTGTACTTCAAGAGATGGGAAATAATATTGTATATTCCCATAATCTTTAAAATAAATATGGTAAATAGTTGTGCCAACTTTCATATTTTCAATGGGAAAATTTAACTTTAATAAGCTATAAATAAAGTATATATCAAAATTTTTGGAAGTAAGCGCACACATTGTGGCTATAAAAGCACTATTTTTTGGTAAAAATCTTGGACGCCCTACATCGCCATCTTTAACTATGGCAATGTAGTCATCTTTCATAAAAAACTTATTGGTTTTGCCAATAACCTTGTTTGCATCATAAAGTGGATATCGACCTTTGCGCTCGACATCACTAAATGTTAATTTAGAAGTGTGGTATGAGACAATATCAACTAATTTATGAACTAATCAATTACAATTACTTCCAACCAAACTAATTTTTGGCTTTAATTTACTGCTATTCACAACTAAATTCCTTCTACCAATTGTTTTAGCTTGATATATTATGAAAATATACTTTATTTGCTTATATAAATAATTATAGCTAAAACTTTCAAATTAACATATTTAATGCGGATTTTAATTTATTTTTTTGTAGGTGGTAATAATAAAAAATAATTCAAGCTTTTAAAATTTCTATATTTTTTGTAAATAGCAAGAAAAAAATACATATTGCTAACTAAAAAGTATGTATTTGTGTACAATTTAAAAAGTTACCATGCAAATTATAAGATTGGAAAATAATGAAATTTACAAGAGATGAATTAGTAGAAAAAATTGGTAGATCATATTGGACAAGCAATATTGAAAATGGTGAATTTTCATACAAAAGTGTTGGTATTGATAGAAGCAAAATCAATTGTAAACATTATAAGCTTGACCTACGTTTCGAATATCCAGAAGAAGCATTAACTCTAATTATTGAAACTAAGCCAGATGAAAAAAGTTTTGATAAACCATCTTCTTATAATCAATTAAAATGTTATTTCAATAGTGAGAGACTTTATCGGCCAAATAATAATATAATTGCCATTCTCGTAAGATTGGATGACATCAAAGATAATAAATATATTGTTTATGATGCCCAGTCTAAAAAGATTATTGAAGGTTACAAGCAGAAAATTAAGAAAATCTATGACTATCACAACCTATTTTCATCTAAAAGTAATGATCGATCACTAGTAACAAAAAATACTATAAATTTAAACAAAATGTTGCACAAATACAACATTAGTGAACGAATTAGAGCACAATTTATTGGTTCACTTTTAGTAGCAATCAATAGTAAATCTAAAAATAAAATTTTTCAAAAAATTGATTCTGTAAATGGGAAGTCTAAAGATATTCTAAACTTGATAAAAGATATTATCAAAAATAAAATCAATGATGATCAAAATGCAAAAGAAAAATTAGAAGTTACCTCATCAGTTCTAGATGACATGCAGCTAGTAAATTTAAAATACGAAAATTTGCAAAGAATTATTTATTTTATTGAAAAAGAAATAATACCTTTTATAGATGAAAAATCTAACTATGGTGAAGATCTTTTGAATCTATTTTTTACAACTTTTAATAAGTATGTACAAAAAGATGACAAAAATCAAGCCTTTACCCCTTCACATATTACAGATTTTATGGCAAGTTTAGTACAAATTAATGAAAATTCTAGGGTATTAGATCCCACTTGTGGATCAGGTTCTTTTCTTGTTCAAGCAATGAGTCAAATGATTAAAAATATTGATGATCCCAAACTCAAACAAAAAATTAAAAGAGAACAAATTTTTGGAATTGAATCTGAATATATCGCTTTTAGTTTAGCTTCAACAAATATGCTCATTCATGATGATGGTTTATCAAATATAGTTTTAGATTCCTGTTTTGAGAGAAGAGAATGAATTGAATCTAAAAACATTAATGCAGTTTTAATGAATCCGCCATTTAATGGTAAGAATATGCCAAGTGATTTTACCGTCAAAGAAAACACCGGGATGGATTCAACCAAAGGGTTAGCTTTTGTAGAATTTGTTGCTAATTCTGTTAAAACTAAAGGTGCGCTTTTAGCTACAATTTTACCTTTAGCAACTGCTATTGGAAGAGATCAAATTATTAAAGAATATAAGAAAAAAATGTTAGCAAAACATACACTAAAAGCTGTTTTTAGTATGCCAAATGATTTATTTCACCCTGGAGCCTCAGCTTCTGTTTGTATTATGTTGTTTGAGTTAAACAAACCACACATTAAACGAAATGCAACATTTTTTGGTTATTATAAAGACGATGGCTTTATTAAAAAGAAAAATTTAGGTAGAGTAGAAAAAAAGGATTGAAACTTAACTAAGCAGCTTTGGTTGGAAACATATTTGCAATCCAAAGAAATTCCTGAATTTTCTGTATTAGAAAATGTTGACCATAATGATGAATGACTAGCAGAAGCTTATATGGAAACTGATTATAATCAACTTCAAGCTTGAGATTTTAGTAAAACTATTCGTGATTATTTATCTTTTAAACTCAAAAATGGCATTTTAGAAAAAATAAGTGACAACAAAATTATTCAAGATAATTTAAAACTAAATGTCAAAGAGTGAAAATATTTTCAAATTAGTGACTTATTCGAAGTTAAAAAAGCTAAAAATGTCATTATTGAAGATGCACAAAGAGAACAAGGTAGTGAAGTTGCCTATGTTACTCGAACCCAAAATAATAATGGAATAATCTTTTTTGTCAAAAAATCTGTTTTTGCAGAAGAAGAGGCAAATGTGATTACCATTGGCGGTGAAAGTGCTAAAAGTTTTTATCAACCACTTAATTTTATCAGCGGTAACAATATTACTAAAATCAAACTCAAAGAATTTGCACTAGATAGATATCTTGGCTTATTTTTTGTAACCTTGTTAGATAAGGAAATGAATCGCTATAATTATGGCCGTGCATTTAATCAATTAAATATTGCAAATACAAGATTAAAATTACCAATTGACAAAGATGGCAAACCAGACTATCAATTTATGAGAAAATATATTAAAGCATTGTTAACAAAAGAAGAACAATTCTTTTCGAAAAATTTATTTAAATAATAAAAGTATAAAAATAACTTTTATTGAGTAGCACAAAACATTTAATAAATAAAAAATATCTTATTCTAATCACAAGTAAGATATTTTTTTTCAAGTTTGCCAGTTTGATGAGATAATCTTAAAAAAGTGTTTGGTTTGTGCAGTTTTTTAACTTTTTTAGCAAAAGTTAATTACCTATTTTTTATTGATTTATTAAAATATCAAAGTAGAAATTATATTTATTTCAAATATCTGGATCACTAGAAACACAACCGCGGTTTTTAAACATCATTTGCTGATTTGAAGTGTTAAATTCAACCCTTTGCACCAATTTTTGCAACATCGCTACTAAACTAACTTCAGTTAATAAATAGTTTTCATAAAATTTGTTATTAATAATATGTTGCTTAAGTCTGAAAATTATAGTTTTTAAAACCACTAGCCAAATAAACACAAAAATGTATGAACTAGGATGTACTCATCCCACATATTTGTATATTTTATTTTTTGAAGTTTCCATTAAATAGGATCAAATTTTGCTTTTCATAATTTATATTACAGCATGAAATTACTTAAAAATCAGTAATTAATTATAAATTAATAACAATAAGATTCTTTGATCAAAAAAACACCCGGATTATGGGTTTTTTTGGCTCTTTATATACATTAAAAAGTAATTTTCGCCATCAAACTAGGACTAATAAATTTATTAATATTTAATAACTAAAATATTAAATCCGCTTTAAATTTTATATAGATAAAATAAAAAACCAAAATAGTTGGCAGACTATTTTGGTTTTATGATTAATTTTTATAATTAGGTCGTTAATTATTTAATAATTTCTGTAACTGTTCCAGCACCAACAGTTCTTCCACCTTCACGGATAGAAAACTTAGTACCTTGTTCAACAGCAATAGGTGCAATTAATTCAACTGTTAAGTCAACATTGTCACCTGGAATAACCATCTCTCTTCCTTCTTCGAATTCAATTCCACCGGTAACATCAGTTGTTCTAAAGTAAAATTGAGGTTTGTAGTTTTTGAAAAATGGTGTGTGACGTCCACCTTCGTCTTTTGTTAAAGCATAAACTGCAGCTTTAAATTTGGTGTGAGGAACAATAGTTTTAGGTTTTGCAATAACTTGTCCTCTTTCAATTTCGCTACGATCAACTCCACGTAAAAGAACTCCGGCGTTGTCTCCAGCCATTGCTGATTGAAGATTTTTGTTAAACATTTCAATTCCAGTAATAACAGTTTTTTTAGGTTCTGGTTTATATCCAACGATTTCAACTTCTTCGTTTAGTTTAACTTGTCCTCTTTCAACCTTACCGGTTGCAACAGTCCCTCTACCTGTAATAGTAAAGACATCTTCAACTGCCATTAAGAATGGTTTGTCCATCTCACGAGCTGGTGAGTCAATGTAATTATCAACTGCATCCATAAGTTCGATGATTTTTGCTTCTCATTCTGGTTTACCTTCAAGTGCTCCACGAGCTGAACCACGAATAATTGGTGTATTTTCACCGTCAAAGTCGTATGAAGATAATAATTCTCTAATTTCAACTTCAACTAAATCAATCATTTCGTCATCAACATCTGGTAAGTCAACTTTATTTAAGAAGACAACCATTTTTGGAACACCAACTTGTTTAGAAAGTAAAATGTGCTCTCTAGTCTGTGGCATAGGTCCATCAGAAGCTGCAACAACTAAGATAGCCCCATCCATTTGTGCTGCACCTGTAATCATATTTTTAATGTAGTCAGCGTGCCCTGGGCAATCTACGTGAGCATAGTGTCTCTTGTCTGTACTATATTCGATGTGAGCAGTGTTAATAGTAATTCCACGTGCTTTTTCTTCAGGAGCAGCATCGATTGAAGCATAATCTTTAGCTTCTGCTAATCCTTTTTTTGATAATACTGTTGAAATAGCAGCTGTCAAAGTAGTTTTACCATGGTCAACGTGACCAATGGTTCCAATATTGATGTGCTCTTTACTACGGTCAAAATCTTGTTTTGCCATATTGATTCCTTTCAATACTTATTTTTAAAATAGTTTAAGCGCTCAAACCCACCTACGAATAGTCTTTCAGCTATTTCCCATCCAACTAACTTAAACTAAAAGTAATAAATAAAGTCTATTAAATTTTACCAAAAAATTTGACTTTTATTACAAAAAATCAAACTATTTAAAAAGATCATCGTAAATTTGTTGATATGTTTTAACTGATATAAATTTTACAGCTTTTTTTACTTCTTGTGGAATATCAACTAGATTTTTTTCGTTGCTTTGTGGGATAAAAATTCGTTTAATACCGTTTTTATAAGCTCCCAGTGATTTTTCCTTCAGACCACCAATTGCTAAAACTTTTCCGCGCAAGGTAATCTCACCTGTCATTGCAATATCTTGTGGAACTGCCTTGTTAGCAAGAGCTGAAATGATGGCGGTAGTAAATGTTATACCAGCAGAAGGCCCATCTTTTGGCACAGCACCTTCAGGCACATGAATGTGAATTTGATTGTTTTCAAAATCAAAATCAATGTTTAAATCTTTTGCCCGTGATTGGACATAGGTCAGTGCGATGCGCGCAGATTCTTGCATAACTTCTTTAAGACTACCTGTAAGTTTAAGTTCGCCACGACCTGGAACTGTGGTAACCTCGATTTGTAAGGTAGAACCGCCAACTGGGGAGTATCCAAGACCATTAACAACACCGATTTGTGGTTTTTTATCAACAGAATCGGGATCAATTCTTTCAACTCCTAGTAATTTTTTGACATTTTTCTTGTCTAAAAGATATTCATTAGTTTTGATTTTTTTATCTAAAAGCATAACAATAATTTTGCGAGCTAGTTTATCAAATAGTCGCTTGAGACCACGAACACCAGCTTCTAAAGTATAGGATTTAATAATAAAATCAATGGTTTCATCATCTATTTGAAAATATTTTTCATCTAGAGAATTTTCTTTTAAAATTTCAGGAATTAAATAATTTTTAGCAATCTCAATTTTTTCTAAAAATGTATAAGAAGATAGCTCAATAATTTCTACCCTGTCCATAAGTGGTTCAGGAATATCGCCAATGTCGTTAGCAGTTGCTACAAACATAACTTTGGATAAATCATATTCAAGTTCTAGATAGTGATCTTGAAAATAACGATTTTGTTCAGGATCGAGCACTTCCAACATTGCAGCAGAAGGATCACCGCGAAAATCTGGCCCACCCATTTTATCAATTTCATCTAATAAAATTAAAGGGTTGGAAACACCTGATTTTCTAATAGCTTGAATTATTTTTCCTGGCATAGCACCTATATAAGTGCGGCGGTGTCCACGAATTTCAGATTCGTCTTTGACACCTCCGAGAGAAATTTTAACAAATTTTTTACCAATAGCATCAGCTATTGAACGCACAATAGAAGTTTTTCCTGTTCCTGGAGGACCAACTAAAGTTAAAATTGGCATTGAAAAAGTTTTACCAATTTTGTTTGTTTGTTGATTTTCAGCAAAGAGAGAATGGTCAATTATTTTTTTTGCAATTACTTCAATTTGAGATTTTAAAATACCTTCTTGCGAATTACGACGATGAATCAAAGCAGCAAGATATTCAATAATTCGCTTTTTAATTTCAGTTAAACCAAAATGGTGTTGTTCTAAAACTTGTTCTGCTTGTTTTAAATCCAGTTTATCTTGAGAAATATGACGTCAAGGAAGTTGAAAAATTAAATCTAAATAGTTTTTCGAAATGTTACTCTCTGGTGAGGTAGCCATCATTCCTTTTAGTTTAGCAGATTCTCTTTTAATAACTTCAATGACTTCTTTTGGAAGCTGTTTTTTAGCAAGATCAGAATTGACAAATTCATCAATTCGGTCTTCATATTTATTATCTTCACCAAGTTTTTTGCGAATAGCTTTAATTTTTTCACGTAGTAAAAATTCTGTTTGTTGACGATCAAGATTGGTTTTTAAAATTAAATTAATCTCATCTTCTAATTGTTGTGATTTACCTATAACACGCAATACTTTAAAGATATTTTTAATCTTTTCTGAATATGAGCTAAGGGCAAAAATTTTATATTTTTCATTAACATCCAATATTGTATTTGTTGCTACTGTGTTGACCATTTTTTTGACATATTCGGTAGGTTTCCAATCTGGAAGATCCATAATTTCTTTAAAATTATTAATTATTTCGCCAATTTGATCAATGGTTGAATGACTTGAAGTTGTTTTTGACATAAAATCAAGCATTTGATTTAAAACTTTACTACTTATTATTTCTTCTTCAACTGTTTCACGAGTTTTTTTAACTTCTACTTCAATAAAACGAGTTAAATTAATATCTTTGTTAACAGCAACGATTTTGACTTTAGATACAGCATCGAAAGTCAAATCAACTCTTTTTCAACTATCATCACCAGGATTTTGGATAATTTTAAAACTTTTAATTTTAACTAGTGTAGCAAATTCTCTTAAATCATCGACATCTACTAAAGGAAAATCAGCTCATGATTGGAAATAAGCAAAAACTAACTCTTTATCTTTAAGAGTAGGTTTTGTTGGACTATTGTGAAAAATAGCCATCAATGTCTCAAGTGAGCTGCGATCTTCAATTGATACTTTTTGTGATTTTGTTAAATGTGAAAAGAAAATATTATTGTTAATAGGGATGAATCGATAAATCATAAAATGCCTCCTAGTTTTGTGTTGCAAATATAAAATTATACCAAAACAAGCGTAATAATTAATATAAAAAAATATTTATAATTACACCTTAAATTAGTTTGAATCAGTAAAAATTATTTAAAAGTAGAAAAATAATAAAAAAAGACTATTATTTTCCATTTTTCTTAAAAAAATTAGTAATAACAAAATAAAGAGGTATAGAAAGAAGTGATGTTATTGCAAAATTTAAAAGATTAAATGGAATATAAGCTAGTGCTATAAAACCTCAGTAATCAAAGTTTTTCGCACCAAAATTGTCTGCTATTTGACTTCACTTGTTAAGAGTAGCAAAATAGCTAGAACTTTCAGTGAGTCGAAAAATATAAAAATAAGTAGGGGTAATTCAAAAACCATTAAGAATTGACATTAAAAATGTGGTTGTTAAAACTGATATTAACAAATGCAAAAATAATTTCTTTTTATTTTTTTTAGCTTGAAGATCTTTTTTATTGGCTATTCAATCTAAAAAAGTAAAAGTAAATAAAAAAATTATCGATGATAACAGAAAAATAAAATGAGAAAAATATTGTGCTTGAAGACTAGTAGACTCAATTCCTTGAAATATTATAAAAGGACCTAAAACAAACCTGATAATTAAAGCAAGGATTCCAAAATAAATACCACTTACCATAAAAATGGGTAGAATAAATAAAGTAGATAAATCCACTTTTAAACCAAGTGTAAAAATAGGTCAATTTAATAAAGTATGAGAAAAATAAAGTGCTAATAAGGAAATAGATAATAAAATACCTGTAATTGAAAGCTTAAATGTTAGATTATTTTTATAATAAAGAGATTTCATTTTGAAAATTAGTGAGAATTTTTTTCTCCAAAAAGGCGATCACCAGCATCACCTAATCCAGGAATAATATAACTTTTTTCATTAAGGTGATGATCAAAATTTGCTGTATAAATTTGTACATCTTTGTGATATTTTTCAATGTAATCTACACCTTCTTGCACAGCGATGATACTAGCGGCACTTATATTGGAAAAACCATCATTTTTTAATCTGTCAATTGCAACTTTGAGCGAATGTCCAGTAGCTAACATGGGATCTAAAATTATAACTTTGGCATTTTTAGAAACATTTGGTACTTTATAAAAATATTCTTGAATTTCTAAATTTTCATTCCGAGATAAGCCAATATGGGCAACTTGAGCAAAAGGTATTAAATCTAAAAATGCTTCTAACATTCCAAGTCCAGCACGTAAAATTGGTACCAATAAAATTTCATTTTCTTTTAAACTGGCATCAAATTGTGCTCCGGTGGCACTAATTTGGACTTCTTTTTTAACTTGATAATTTTGCATAATTGGATAAACCATTAATGCAGATAGCTGATACATAGCTCTACGAAAATCACTAAATTGGGTATCCCGATTTCTTAGTTGAGAAACTTTTATATCAATTAAAGGGTGATCAAGTTTTGTAATCATGTTAGTAAGAATCTCCTTTTTTGGTTTTAGTTAAACCAAAAACAGCAAGCGATGATGAAGTACCAAAACGAGTTGCACCAAGACGGTAGAATTCTTCTAAATCAGAAATTGATTTTATTCCCCCAGCCGCCTTGATGGCGATTTTACCTTGGGCAACTTCAGCCATAATTTTGACATCTTCAAAACTAGCTCCGCGATAAGAAAATCCTGTTGATGTTTTAATAAAATCAGCTTTGGCCTTGACAACAATTTCGGTTGCTTTTGCAATTTCTTGAGTAATTAAAAGCGCAGTTTCAACAATTACTTTCAAAACATGATTGCCAATTGCTTTTTTAATTTGCTGGATTTCATTAGTTATATATTCATAATTTTTTTCTTTGAATTTGCCAATATTTATAACCATGTCAATTTCAGATGCGCCATGTTTGATTGCAAGTTCGGCTTCATGAACTTTATTTTGTGTAATATTGGCACCCAAAGGAAAACCAACAACAGCTACAATATCAATTGGATCATCACCTATGAGTTCTTTGGCATATTTAATTCAACTAGAATTTAGACAAATTGCGCCAAATTGGTGTTCTTTTGCTTGAGCAACTAAAGCTTCGATGTCCTTGGATGTAGCCTCTGGACGAAGCATAGTGTGGTCGATTAATTTTCTAAAATTCATTAGTCATCCTTGTTAAAAACATTTTTGTTTGGTGTTGTTTTTCCAAAATTGTATATGCTTGTTCGATAAGATTTTTCATGCTTCGTCGATCAATTGGTTTAGAAGAATAAAGGGTAAAAAGTGTTTGGTTTGTACCAACATAGTCGCCATTTTCAACTTTTAATTCAATACCAGCTTCATTGTCAATTTTGTCTTCTTTTTTAAGGCGTCCTGCTCCTAAAAGTAAAGATATTTTTCCAAAAGCAAGTGCTGATTCTCATTTAATGTAACCAGATTTTTCAGATTTAACATCATATGAATATTTTGGTTTTCAAAAGGAATCAGCTTGAATTAAATCAACATTTCCACCTTGACTTTTGACCATTGCAAAAAATTTATTAAGTGCTTTTTTACTCTCAATTACATCTTTAATTTCTCTTCTTGCAACACTTGGGCTCTTTTTAATCACGTTTACAAGAAAATTTTCTACCAATTTATATATAAATTTAGTAAGTGAGGTAGAACCTTTTCCTGATAAAACATCAACGGCTTCTAAAACTTCATTTTTGTTACCAATCATTTTTCCTAGTGGAACTGACATATTGGTAATTTCGACAATTGTTCGTTTACCAAAGTGTTCTCCAATTGAAATTAATTTCTGTGCAAGTAATTTGGCATCCCTTAAATTAGTCATAAAAGCACCATTGCCACACTTTACATCAATTAAAATGACATCTGCGCCAACAGCTATTTTTTTAGACATAATTGATGATGCTATCAAAGGAATTGAATTTACTGTTCCTGTTACATCACGCAAGGCATAGATTTTTTTGTCAGCTGGAACTAAAGATCCACTTTGCGAAATAGCAGAATAACCAATTTGTTTAGTTTGATTAATAAATTGAGAAATACTTAAATCTGTATTTAGGCCGGGAATGGATTCTAATTTATCAATAGTTCCACCTGTGTGTCCTAAACCTCGACCTGACATTTTGGGAATTTTATAACCCATAGCGGCTAAAATGGGGCAAAGAATTAATGAAATTTTATCCCCTACCCCACCTGTTGAATGTTTATCAATTTTAATACCTTCAATTGCTGACAAATCAAGAATTTCACCTGAATTTATGAAGGAATTTGTTCAATAAAAAAGTTCTTGATCACTCATGCCTTGAAGTTTGATAGCCATTAAAAAAGAAGACATTTGGTAGTCTTTAATCTCCCCAGATATAAAATTTTGTACAACAAAATCATACTCTTCTTGGGTTAATGAATTTTTATTTACTTTCTTTTCAATTAGATCAATTATTGACATATTTTTCCTCCCATTCATTATAAAATTTGTATATATTTTACTAAAAAAAGACTTTTTTGAAGCAAATAAGTAAATATTTTCTTTTTTATTAGATAGAAAAAAGTAAATATTTTTTTATCTTCGCAAAACTTTCTTACATCTTGAGTATTTGTTGATTTCCATCTTATTTAATCAACAAATATAATCTAAATAATATCTTTTATTTTAAATTTTAAATGGTTTTTATTATTTTTAATGCAAATATTAAAAAATCTTTAAAATAAAGGGCATTTAAAGATTTTTTAAATATTTTATATTATTCAACTCTTGCTAAAAATACTTTAGTTTTATGTGGTTGAGGAACAATAGAGTAAGTCTCAGAAATTAAATCTTTATATTTATTAACATCAATTGCTTGGGAAGAATATAGGGTAAAAAGTGTTTGATCTTCTTGAACATATTCGCCATTTTCAACTTTCAATTCAATACCAGCTTCATTGTCAATTTTGTCTTCTTTTGTCATTCTGCCAGCTCCTAAAAGTGAGGATAATTTTCCAAAAGCAAGCGCTGATTCTCATTTAACATAACCACTTTGAGTAGATTTTACATCATAATAGTGGGTAGGGGTTCAAAATTCAGAAGACTCAATTTTTTTAATATCTCCACCTTGAGATGCAATCATTTTCTTAAAGTATTCAAGTGCTTTTCCTGATTTAATAACAGATTTAATTTCTGCTTTTGCTTTTGTTGCACTAATACCTGCTACCTCAATTAAAGTTTTTTCAACAATACCAAAGCATAGCTGTGATAAAATCGGTGAAGTTTCTCCTGAAAGAACTGAAATAGCTTCTAAAACCTCGTTTTTATTACCTATCATTCTTCCTAGCGGCACAGACATATTAGTAATTTGAACAATAGTTTTTTTACCAAAATACTTCCCGATAGCAAGCATTTTTTGACCTAGTAATTTGGCATCTTTTAGTGTTTTCATGAAAGCGCCATTGCCACATTTAACATCTAAAATAATTACATCGCTACCTGTTGCTATTTTTTTAGACATAATTGAAACAGCAATTAAGGGAATTGAACCAACAGTGCCTGTTACATCACGCAAGGCATAGATTTTTTTATCTGCAGGAACTAAAGATTCACTTTGCGAAATAATAGCAATACCATCTTTTTTAACTTGTTCAACAAAATCTGTGTCAGTCAGTGATGTTGAAAGACCATCAATAGATTCTAGTTTATCAAGTGTACCGCCAGTGTGTGCTAGTCCACGACCTGACATTTTGGAAACTTTATAACCAAGGGCGGCAAAAATTGGGGCAATAATCATCGAAACAGTATCGCCAACTCCCCCTGTTGAATGCTTGTCAATTTTAATACCTTCAACTTCTGATAAATCAATTGTTAGTCCTGAATCAATGAAAGTTTTAGTAAGATAAAAAATTTCTTCATCTGACATACCATTTAACAAAATAGCCATCAATAAAGAAGACATTTGATAATCAGCAATTTTACCCTCTAAGTATTGACTAATAAGAAAATCATACTCTTGTTGATTAAGTTTTTCTTTATTAACTTTTTTATCTATTAGATCTAAAACGTTCATACTAATTGATTTCCAGTGCTAATTTAATCATTGTTCGAAAACCTTGTTCACGTTGGCTTGAAGGTAGTGAATCACCTGTTATCAAACTGTCTGAGATAGTTAGAATTGAACCTGCTTTTTTATTAAGAGCATTTGCTACAGTAAATAAAGCATAGGATTCCATTTCAACAGCGCTTGCTTTTGTAATTTCAATTGTTTTTGATAAATCTCTAATTGAATAGAAAACATCTGTTGAGTGAACATTTTCTAAAGTGATTTTTATTCCTTGTTTTTGCGCAGAGGCTAAAATATCAACGATAATATCTTTGTCAGCATATGCATTATGAAGTGGTTTACCACTAATTAACTTAGCAAACGAACAAGAATCAGCATATGCACTTTTAGCAATAATTAGATCATTGACATTAAGTTTTGATGTATAAGAACCAGCAGATCCTAGTCTGATAATTTTTTCAACATCATAAAACTTAAATAATTCATAAGCATAGATTCCAATTGAACCGCTACCCATTCCAGATGCTGCAATGGTAACTTCTCTTCCTTTGTAACTACCAGTGTAAATAAACATATTTCGAACACTTGATACTAATTTTGCATTTTCTAAGAAATTATCTGCAATAAATTTAGCTCGTAATGGGTCACCTGGCATTAAAACCAATGGTGCAATTTCATTTTTAGAGGCACTAATATGTGGTGTCATTTTTTCTCCTTTAGTTTGTTTTGTTAATTAAAAATAATTTTACTTGTTTTTTAATCTTTGATATTTATTTTTTTACAAAAATTTTTTAAAGCGAAAAAAGTTGTTCAAAAAAGAAGACAAAGTGCAATTATCTGGCTAAAATTAAGATTATAATTATGCCTGATAAAAGCGGTATAAAAACTAATACCAATGATCAAAAGAGTAAGTATAACAAAGGCTAAAAAACTCTTTTTAGAAAAATTAGCCTGAATTTTGCAAACATCATTGGCAAAGCGCTTGTCATTTCAAAAGCTAGTTCTTCAGTAAACAGGAAATAACTTATCAATTGTAATAGCAATTAACAAAAAGAGAATAAAAAGCGCGCTTACCATTGTTTGAATAATGAAAATATGGTATTCTAACTTTTTTAAACTCAGATAAAAAATACTAGATTCCAAAATTGCAATTAAAAAGACAACAATTGATGTTAAAAAAGAAAGATTAAAGTAAAATTTTGCTTTTCTCATGTATGAATAATTAAAAAATATCTCTATTGTCTAAATCAGACAAATTGTCTATATTTTTATAGCTATTTTGCTGTTTTTCCTTTTCATTTTGATTGAAAAAAGTCTCGATTTCGTCATCAAAATTTTGTTCAACTGGAGCTTGCAAATTATTTTCATTAACTTCTGAAAAATTCGGGTTTGCAAAATTGGCTAAATTTTCTTGTTCAATTTCATAGACAGATTTTTCTGTAAAACTATTTTGATTACTCAAGTCTTCTGGCTGACTAAGCTCAGATGATAGCTGTTGAGAATCTAAAGAGGAGTTTTGATTGTCATTTTCTAATTGATTTTTTAGCTCATCTTCATTCATTGAAACTAAAATAGTGCGCTTATCTGTTAAACTAAATGATCTTTTAATCTGAATTTGCTTACCACTAGATAAAGCAAATATTTGAAAATCAGATTCTAAATCATCTTGCACTAATTTAATGTTTAAATCTTCTAACTGTTTATAAATAAATTCATCAGAATTATATATAGCTAATTGTTTTTCGTGTTCAATACGCTCTTCATTATTTTTAATTATTTGTTCAATCAACTCAATAGGGGTATCCTCAGCAAAACTGAGAATTTGGCCATTAGATAGCGTATATTCATTGTAAACAATTTTACGAGCATTCTCGTTATTAAATAAAGAAACTATTGCTTGGTTGGCACTCTCAGATATTAAAATATTGAATTTTTTAGTAGACTCTTCTATAAATATTTGATAAGGATTTTTCTGTGAATACTGAACTAAATTAGCAGATGATCTTAATTTGTCAATGGTATCGATGTGACTTTGTCAATAATGATCAAGTGAGCTTAAAATGATATAGCGTTCATTTTCATAGTATGTCTCACCAAGATTTTCTTTTAATTGTGGCTGTAATTGCTCAAAATAAATAGTCTCTAGTTGTTCAATAATCACTTTTGCTACTTCATCATAAGGATAGTTGTACAATTTGAGCTCGCTAAAATCATAATGTGTAATTCTTGATAAATTATCGTTTAAATAGTTTACCAAATTAGTATAGTGAATTTCTTGATTAGGTAGGCTTATAAAGTCAAAACCTAAAATAATATCGACAGTTCTGATAATCATTCTTTTGATATAATGGTCAAAATTATCAGATTCGAGCAAAATATTTCTCTGTGTATAAATTAGATCTCTTTGTTGTCTGATAACATCGTCATAACTGAGCACACTTTTACGCATGTCAAAGTTGAAACCTTCAATCTTTTTTTGTGCATTAATTAAGGTTTTTTTAATAAATTTACCTTTGATTGGCTCAAGCGATTTGTCACTACCATAAACTTGCTGAATTTGTTCAAAATTAGAAAAACGACGTAATAAGGGATCTTCAATGGAAATATAAAACCTTGAATAACCAATGTCGCCTTGACGGCCAGAACGCCCCCGAAGTTGGTTGTCAATTCGTCTTGATTCAGCTTTATCAGTTCCTAAAATATAGAGTCCACCAAGGTCAATTACCTCTGAATCTAGTTTAATATCAGTTCCTCTACCTGCCATGTTAGTAGCAATAGTAATGGCGTTTTTAACCCCAGCTTTGGAGATAATTTCAGCTTCGTATTCATTTTGTTTTGCGTTTAAAACTGTATGCGATAGGCCTCTTTCACGCAGCATATCAGACAAGGTTTCTGAGTCGGCAACCTGTGAAGTTCCAATTAAAATGGGTTGTCCTTTTTTATGAACGCGTTCAACTTCGGCAATAATTGCTTGATTTTTGGCATGCAATGTGCCAAAAATGAGATCACTATCATCAAGGCGGGCTATTGGCTTATTAGTAGGGATGACATTAACACGCATATTATAAACATCGATGAATTCTTGTTCTTCAGTTTTAGCAGTTCCTGTCATACCTGATAATTTTTTAAAAAGACGGAAAAAATTTTGGTAAGTAATAGTAGCTAGTGTTTTAGTTTCTGGTTCAATTTCGAGATTTTCCTTAGCTTGCAAAGCTTGCTGAAGACCTTCAGAATAAGATCTACCTTGCATAATTCGACCAGTAAATTGGTCAACTAATTCAATTTTGTCATCTAAAACGATGTATTCAACATCTTTTTTCATAACTTTGTTAGCACGCAAAGCATTTTGAATCCGGTGGACTAGTTCAGAATTGCCAATTTCATATAAGTTCTTGGTTTTAAAAAAAGCATTGGCTTTATCAATTCCTTGATCATTTAATTTAATACCTTTGGTCTCTTCGTCAACATAGAAATCATCATCAACTAGTGTTTGTACAAATTGGTTGGCTGAATAATAATCTCCAGGATTTAATTGTTGACCACCAGAAATAATTAAAGGGGTTTTGGCCTCATCAATTAAGATAGAATCAATTTCATCTAGTAAACAAAAATTGAGACTACGTTGCACTTTTTCTTCTTTATTAAAGACCATATTGTCTCTTAAATAATCAAAGCCAAGCTCGGAGTGAATTGAGTAAGTAATATCAGCTGAATACATAATTTTTTTAGTTCGACTATCCATACCCGCGCGGTTAACGCCGACTGATAAACCAAGAAAATTAAACACTTTTCCATTGTCAGCAGCATCACGTTCGGCTAGATATTCATTAACAGTTGAGACAATTACACCTTCACCTTTTAGAGCGTTTAAATAAACTGGAGCAATGGCAGCAATTGTTTTTCCTTCACCGGTTTTCATCTCAGCTACTGAACCCATGTCTAAAATCAAACCACCTAAAATTTGCACATCATAAGGATATTTGTTTAAAACCCGTTTAGTAGCTTCTCTGGCAACAGCAAAAGCATCAACTCGAATGTCTTCATGTTTTTCACCTCGAGAAAGTCGTAATTTTAGTTCATAAGTTTGATTTGCTAATTGATCATCACTCATTGCTGCATAATATGCTCTTTTGTTATTAATTTGTTTTAATAGGCGATATGCCAGTCTCATTTCCGAAGACATAGTAAAAAAATTAGTAGCTGATTTCATAATTGCTCCTTTTATTATTTAAATATTATATAGTATACAAAAAATAAAAAGAGATTAAAACAGGAAATCCTGATTTAATCCTTTATTTTTATAGGTTTTTTTATTTTTTGCTATTTTCAGGCCACTTGTGATCACCACGGCGAATAAGTTCTAAAATTAAATCTTTTAGTGTTGTTAATTTATCAGTTTCTGCTTGAGTTTTATAGGTATAATTTGAAGATAATTTATCTTTATTATAATAAATCATGGTTATCATATCGGTGGTTTTAAAATCAGATGATCCATAATAAGTGTTACGGAACCAACCTTGTTCTTTCACTGGATCGCCAATTAAACCATTAATTAAGCTCTTAAATTTTTCTGCATTGGTATCACTTTTAATTGCTGCATGAAAAGCATTCCGCACCTGCTCACTCAAAGTTTTACTAGATAATCATCCACCGTAAAAACCACTACTTCTCAAATATGAATCCTTTAATTTAGATTCATAACCATAGAATAAAGCTACAAAGACTAAACGATAAATGTTGCGTCCTTCTTCTGATTGATGATAGTTATCTTTAGTAATAGTACCTGATTTAGATTTAAAAAGTTTGGCAGCTAATTGAGAAATAGCTTCAAGTGAAGATTGCGCACCACTTGCTTGTGATGAACCAAAAATATCTGAAAAACTGATACCTTCATATTTTATGTTATTTAATTCTTTTAAAATAGGTGAAGCTTCATTTGAATCTTTTGAATTACTATTTCACTTGCTTGATTGACTAAAAATAGTGTCAAAAAATTGAGAAAATGTTTCAACAGAAATGGTTGATGGCGGTGTAATTGTTTCAGGGAGTGATCTGGCTACTCTTCTTTGTTTTTGCTCCTTTTGAGTAAGTGCAATTTCTACATCAGCTTGTTTTTTTTCAGAAACTAAACTATTTAGAACACCTAGGAATGTTACATCCTGGAATATGCTACTAAAATTTAAAGATTTAAACAGTTTTGTTAAACTATCGTTATCAATTTTGTTTAACTTTAAAAATTCATCAACTAGTTTGTCAAATAAAGAACTAAAAATTTTTCCTTCTGGACCTAAATTAATTAGTTCTTTGAGAAAATTAGTGATTTTTTCATAATTTTGACCATCTTTTTGCAAGTTCAAAGCTTTAGCAATTAATGGACCGATAACCTTTACTAAATTTTCATCATTAATTCCAAATTGTATGATTTCTCACAAGTATTGTTTAAATGAAGTTTTAAGTTTTTGACCTTCACCATTAGATTCAGTCAATTTTTTAAGTAAAGTAGGGAAGGTTTTTTCACCTTTTAAATCAGTAATTTTTTTCGAAATTGTTTCTAATAAATCAAACAAAAATCTTGCGTGTCCGGGTTGCTTAATGAGATTAGCAATAAATTTTTTGACATGTTCATCAGCACCGTCAACACCAATTTCAGTATTAATTGCACTAAAATCAAGGTTATTTATCAAACTAGAGATGACTTTAGATCCTAATAATTTAGCAAAAAACTGAGTAATATTAGTTTTATCATCTTCCTTAATTAAGTTGTATGTTGCTGCTAGTTGTTTAATAAAATCTACAATAAATTCTTCATTTAAAAGCTCATTTTTTAAACTTGATACATTAAAATCGTTTTTATTTATAGAAGAATCTAAAAATTTAGCTAAAATATCTAGTAATTTTGAAATTACACTGTTTTTGTCTTCATAAGAATGTTTATTATTTTGTCCTTCTTTAACATTATCTAGTAAAATTTCTTTTATCCATTTAACAACTGAGGACACTTCTTCTTTGGTAATTGCTTGATCACCTTGTTGACCAGTTGAATCTAATTGTAAAACTCTATTTAAAATTTTTGATAAAGTCTGAGATAGTAATTCAACAGTTGAAATATTACCAATAAAATCCCCTAAATTCTTTTTAAAGGTAGCATCTTTTTTTATTTTTTTAAGAATTGATAATGCTGAAGAATTAAATTCTTTATTTTGTTTACTAATTGCAACGAAAATCTGGTTTACAAAAGTTTTAGTATTGTCACTTGAAATAAGTTTTGAAAATAAGTCAACTATTTCACTACTAAATTCTGAGAGATTTGTTGTTTTTAGATCTTCTTTTATTTTATTTTTAATAAAATCACTATTTAAAATTGCAATTATAAGATTAGCAATTTTATCATTTTCTGTTGTTTTACCTTCTGTTGTTTTACCTTCTGTGCTTTTATCTTTATAATACAACTCAGCGATATCGTAAATTAAATTACCTACTAATCCATCAATTGCTTTATTAACTTCTACTGATTTTAAGTCAAATGAGTTAGATAAAAACTGAGACAAAACGTTTATTAAACTGGTAATAGTTAGTGGTCTTCCATTATCTACTTTTATTTGATCCGTAGTTTGTTGAACTTTTTCTTCAATAAGACTTCTTATTTTACTATTAGTTTGATGTTCTTCTTGGTTATCCAAATTAACAAAAAGGCCATTTTGTTGTTTTTTAGCAACATCTGCAGATTTACTAATTAATTTTTTTGCTATTTCAAATAAGCTTGTAAAATGTTGATCATCCAGTTTAATACCTGCAGAATCAAGTAATTCTTTTAAAATTGACTTAATAGTATCTTTAGCATTTTCTTTGTCTGCAAAGATAGTTAAAGCATCAACAACTAAATTATGGTGTTGTTTTAGAAAGTTTGCAAACAATTCAAGCAATGAATTAGCTTTGGCTTGGTTTTCAGAATTAAATATATAAAGTAAAAAACCTTCTAATAGTATTTTTGTTTCTGGTGCATTGATAAATTTGCTATATAGTTGTTTGATATATTCTTTAGTGGTTGGATTTTTAAATAATTTATCTAAATTAAGTGCTGAAATTATTTTGTTAGCAATAGAAGGTGATTTTAATATATCTTGTAATAATAAGCTCAAATCAGCAATACTTACATTTTTTAATTCATTAGGTTCAGCTTTATCTTTTTGATCAATAGTTTGAAAAACGGTTGTAAAATCTTTTAAGAATTGGTATGCATTATCTAACGTTAATAAGTTAGTTTTATATGCTTTTTGAAAAGCACTAAAGCTTAATTCATTTTTAGCAGTAACTCATTTTTGCTGAGCTTGTTGTGCTGCGGTAGAATTGTTATCCTTTAATGCTTGTTGGTAATTTTGGTATTCTTGTTTTAAAATTTGGGCATTGTTGGCAACAAATTCTTTTAGAGCTTGAGCACTTTTTTCAATAAAAGTTGCTAAAATATTACCTTTTAATATTTCTTGTGCTTTTGTTGATGATTTATTAGTTTCTGCGACTCACTTGGTTGCAAAATCTTGAAGAATTTCTCTTATAATTTTAGAAGTTGTTGTAATAGATCTATCTGATAAATTATTATTTTTGAAAAAACTTGCAATAATTTTACCAATTGCTGACAAGACTTGTTCATTGCGCCCATTAGTAGATATAAAATCATACAAAAGTGATTTAAATTTTTCAACATTGTAGCCTAATAATTCAAAAAGAAAACTATCAATATTGTGAGAAGCTTGGTACTCATTTTTATGAGTTATAAAAAAATCATTGAGAATATTTTTAACCAAAAAGTCTATATTTTTATAGTCTTCTTTTGTTAAAAATTCTTTTGCAGCTTCAAAAATTGGTTGGTAATTTTCTAGATCTTGGTTACCTGAAATAATTGAGTTAAAATCAATAGTTTTTAATAAAGGATAACCTTTTTGAATAAGATTTTCAATAATATTTACTTGATTTTCATCCAAGTTTAAATCTAATAAATCTTGAATTACAAGGAAAATATGATCTTTTTCACTAAAGAAAGTTTTAAATGATTCTTCAAATTTAGTTATAAAAATTTTACTAAAAGCAGCAATGTTTTGCTTATCAAACTTGATAGTTTTTAACCTATTAGCAAGGGAGATGCTCGCGGAGCGAATAAATTGACTAATTGTTTGACTACGCACCAGTGTATCAGAAATTCCAAAAAGAAAATCAGAAGCTAACTTTTTATCTTCAGTTGATAAATTAAGTTCTAATCTTTTGTTGATTCCCTCGACTAAAAATGAGGTAAAAATTGGCTGTCTTAGGGCTTCAGAGGCGAAATTTTGGGTAAAATTAATAACATTGCGTTGATTGTCTTCGCGGCTTAAAAAAATTGAAATAATCTCACCGAAAGTGCTAGCATCGTTGTATTTTTGATAATTAAGAATAAATTCTGTAAAAACTTCATTGACAAATTTACGTAGTGAAGGGAAATTAAAAATTACTGATAGTTTAGATTTGTCTTGATCTTCGAGGTTAAAAAGATTATCGATTAAGAGATCTTGGATAGCACTTTGACCAAATAAGCTAGCAAATAAAATTGATCTCACTTCTGTTTCATTTTTTTGAATAACATCACTTTTAATAAATTCTTTATAAGCCTCAACTAGATTTTCTTCAGTGAGTAAATTTTCTTGAATATATGATAACAACTTGGAAATAGTTGCCTCACTTCAGTCTTGATTGTCAACAACTTTTTTTATATAAGTAGCAATATTTGATAAAGATTTGCTAAAAAAATTTGAGTTAACAAATGTTTTTAGAAATTCTACAAAATTGGTATTACCATGATTTTCTTTTTTGAAAAAATTAGTAATTAATTGCTTTAAAATTTCATTAATTTGCTTGTTTTGACCTAAAATGCTTACAAAACGTTGTAATAAGAAATTTCCATTGTCAACAAATGAGAGAATGGCATCTTTATTAGAAGCTGCAAAAGGTTGCAAGTTTTTCTCATTTTCTTGTTCATATTTTGAGTTTTTAGCTACAAAATCATTCTTTTGTTGGTTGGTTAAAAATGCCAAAAGTTGTTCATTTGTTGCAACATTTAAATCACGAGAATAGCTATCTAGATCTTTATTGATGTACTTGCTGTTTCAAGTTGGCAAAATGTCTTTGAAAGTTTTTTGTCCTAAATTATCTTGATCAAGAGCTAATTTTAACAAAAGATCTTGTGCCATTTTTTTGTAACCTTTAGTTGAAGGGTGAATATCAAACTCATTTTTGGCAAAGCTATTTTTTGCATCTAATCAAAGCTCATCATTGAAAACATTGACATAATTTAATCCATAATTTAGAGCGGTTTCTTGAATAATTTGATTTAGTTGATCAATTGTTTTTGAGCTAAAATTGTCTTCCAGTGCTAATTCATTAACTAAAAGATGCTCTAAAAATTTAACAGTTGTGCTTCCTAAATGATTATAACCAAGTAAATTAATGTGTAAATTAGGATTAATTTCTAATAATTTACCAACTAATTGTGCTAGATTATCTTTGATTTTGATGAGCGAAAGCTCGATATTTTTGACAAACAATTTACCAAGTTGTTGTTTTTCTGCTTGGCTTGCCCCTAGTGTTTTTGAAAGCAAACTAAAATCAAGACTTTGAATAAAATCGTTTGCTCCCAAGGTTAAAGTTAGCAAATTAGCATCTTTGATTTTTGCAATAAATTTAGGGTAACTAGTAGCACTAAAGTCGCCAAAGGTATCACTAATTTGTTGTCCAAAAGGTGAATTAGTAACCTGATTTAAATTAGTATTAAATTTAAAAAATGATTTATCTAAACTTGCATATTTTGGATTACTTGCATCTAAAAGATACAATCAATCTTCAATTGTTGTACCTGAAAGAGCTAAATTGTCAAAGGAAACTAAAGAATTAGGATTTACTTGTTGTAAAAAGTGAGCAAAAAACGCTGGGTATGAAAGCCCGCTAATTTTACCACTTTCTAATTTCCCACGAAGATCTAAAAAATAATCAAAGTTGAAACCAGCGGTTACAGAATCACCAATTGCTAAATATTTAACTTTGGATAAAAGTGTTGTTTTTCTTTTGGATTTTGCAAGATTGTGGTTAGTAGATTGAAGTGGATTTTTAGCTAATTCAGGAGAACAAGCTGCAAGTGTTAGTGATGTAATTCCCACAATAGTTGAAACGGTAAATGATTTTAATGAATTATTAAAAATAAAAGCTTTTTTAGCCATATTTTCTCCTTATCTTTTTTGTTTGATAAACAAAAAAATTACATAAAATTCTAAAGATAAAATTTATTTTTTAAAAAGTAAAAATTAATAATTTTAACGTTAGAATTGAATGTAATTATATTGAAAATAAAGATATGAATTATGTTTTAAAAAACTTGTATTAACTAAAAATTTATTGGTAAAATAAATTCATTTTAAATGAAATAAAACTAAATGAGATATAAATTGTTTAATTAATAAATTTGTTTTAATGGAGCTATTTTTATTAGTATTAAATAAATTAACAAATTTTTTAGCTTTTTCTTTTATTACAGAACTAAATAAATTAAAAAAATTTATCAATTTCATAAATAACTCCTTTCTTATTTTATTTTGCGAAAATTTATAAACCAAAACGATTTTTAAAGTTATAAATATTTTTATTTATAAAATTTTACCATTTTTTGCTATATTTTAATTTTTTTTCTAAGAGTTACTACAAATTATTTATTATATTTTGTTAATTAAAAATGATAAATATTAATATATTATAAACATTTTATCTAGCAATGATGTTTTAATAATTTCAATTTTTTGCAATTTTAATTCATATAAATTTAGCAAATTGTCGATGTTTTTAAATAATTTGGCTATTTTTTGTTGTTCTTCAAAGTCTCTAGAAAAGCTTATAAATACTCTAGAAAGTCGATGTTTTTGAAGGTTAGTTAGTGCTGTTCCAAGTTTTAAGGAAGTTATAAAATCTTGCTGATTTTTTAAATTATAAAACAAAAAATAAGTATCTAATTTAACATTTTGCAACGTATAATTGTGACCACCAGATCAAAATTTTTGCTTACTAAAATTAACAAAACCAGTTGAGCCACCCTCTGCAATTAAAATTGTATTTTCTTCGGTATTAAACTTGTTGTAATAACCTGAAGGTTCAATACCACCATTTCAAACAGGATATTTTCCATTTTTTACAAAATCATTTCGATTGACTTGCTCACCTTTTTTGATACTAGCTAATTCTGCTAAAATGTTTATTTTTCACAAAGAGTTGTAATCTTTAAAGCGAATTAGTGGTTGGTTGGTTGGTTGGACAAACATTTTGTTTAACAAAATATTTTTGATTGATTCCAGCTTAGTAATTTTTGCTTGATAAGTGTTTAAAATCCTATTTAATTTTCGAAAAAAGTTACCAATAAGTTGCTGTTCTTCCAAATCAGGAACTAGTGTTGTAATGTTGGAAAAATCAGTTTTATTTACTATTTGAAATAAGGAGCCTGCACCTAAATTTTGCATAGATTTTGTTCAATTAAAACTGTCTATATATAAAAAATAAGGATCATAAAATTTGCTTGGGGTCAGCGCTGTAAGTGCTTGATTTAGTGCGCTTTTTTCTAAAATTAAAGTATTTCTACCCAAAATGGCAACAACACTACACAAAATAGAATTTGCTGGCACCACCTTTGCAACTGCTACTCCTTTTGTTGAAAGTTTTTTCTGAGTATCTATTGTGATATCACTTTTAATATCTAAAATGTTAACTCACATCAAGCCTTTTTTGGCATAGTATTCAGCAATTTTAGTCGAAGGTGTATTGCCAGCTATTATTGTGCCAATTTCAAATAATTTCCTATGTCTTCAAAGACCAAAATGGTTTCTAAAACGAATTTTTGGTTTTAAACTTTTCTCCATCATAATCCTTTTAATTAGTTATTTTTGGGCATACTAACTAAGATTGCAAAGTAAAAATCATCAAATAAAGTACAGCAACTTTTTATACAACCTAAAAATTATTAATAAAAAGTCTTTATAAACTTCCAGTTACTAGATTTCTAATTATTTATTTTGACTTTGATGACTCAAACTATAAATTTTAAATAAAAAGCACTCATCAAAAAGTTTAGATAAGTACCCTCAAATAGAATTGTTATTTGGAAATGCTTTGCATTTGAAGCAATTTTGCATTAGCTTTTTTAGCAGCTTTAGAAGTTTTTAATCTTCTAGCTTCTCTTTTTTTAGCCATTTCTAATCTTCTAATTTTACGCATTTTAAATCCTTTTTGTTATGTTTGATTAATTTTATTATATTTTTCTACTAGAAAACTGCTATTTGCATTTTTAGTTGTAAAAACTTCTTTGAGTGGAACCTTTTCTATTTTACCATTTAAGTGGCCAACTGCAAAACCAGATTCACCATTAACTATTAACTCAACTGCATATACACCCATTTGAGCAGCAAGGATACGTTCAAAAGCTGATGGCCTTCCTCCTCTTTGCAAGTGTGCTAACTCAACATGTTTAGTAACAAAACCTGTTGAGCTTTCAATATATTTGGCTAGTGCTTTTAAATCATCAATTACATATTCACTTACATTAATAATGACATTAGATTTACCTTTTGCAAATTGTTGTTTAACAATTTCTACTATTTCTTCATCTGAAGGTCTAAAAGTATTTGTAATAATAATTTCAGAACCAGTTGCAATTCCAGAATAAAGAGCTAAATCCTGACAATGTCGACCCATAACTTCTACCAAAAAAACTCTTTTATGAGAAGCTGCTGTATCTCTTAATTTATCAATAGATTCTACAATTGTATTTAGTGCAGTGTCAAAACCAATTGTGTAATCTGTAAATTGAATATCATTGTCAATAGTTCCTGGTAAACCAATAACTTTAACCCCTAGTTTATGTAATTTATAGCCACCTTTGTATGTTCCATCACCACCAATGACAACTAAAGATTCAATTCCTAACTCATCAAGAATTTCTTTTGCTTTTTTTTGTACTTCAAGCTCGCGAAATTCCACAAAACGAGTAGAACCAATCACTGTTCCACCTAATGATCCAATGGTGTCATAACCAAATTCTTTTGCTGACTTAATATTTTTATTAATAATCCCACTGTACCCGTTAAAAATGAAATAAGGCTCAATATTATAGCTAATTGCAGCTTTGGCAACCGCTTTTAAAGCACTATTCATTCCGGGTGAGTCCCCACCAGAAGTTAAAATACCAATTTTTCTAACCATGATTGTCCTTAAAATTTAACTATAAACTATAAAAAAAGCAAACTAATTAAAAGCTGGTCATTTAATGAAATGGTACGCCCTAGAGGATTTGAACCTCTGACCCAATGATTAAAAGTCATTTGCTCTACCTGCTGAGCTAAGGGCGCACTTGGTGCTCGAGACTGGACTTGAACCAGCACGGGATTGCTCCCGAGGGATTTTAAGTCCCTTGCGTCTACCATTCCGCCACTCGAGCTTGATTGGCTTTTAAGTAATTTGCAATAGTTAATTATATATGATTTTTAATTTTTCAAAATAAAAAATATAATTTTTTTAATAATTGTTTTTAATTCTCTCTAAATTTGTGCGATATTTTTTGTCATAGGCATCAAAAATAATCTCTTCATCCCAATTTAATATCTTAATAAAACCTAAAAAGTAATTAATTAATTCTTTTAAAATATCCTTGTCTTTGTGCAATAAAAACTCAGATGACAACACAAAAACCTTTTTAAATTGATTATTAATGTCATAGTTTTCAACTTGTTTGGGTTGAAAATTATGACCCAGCTGAAAATGCAGTGATGCTGATGTTAGAAAATGAATAGCATCGGCATATTCTTCGATGATCTTATCAGTGTTATTTTTTTTATTAATTTTTCAATATTTAAAACTTTCTATTTCATTTGCAAACTCGGCAATTTCAACAATTGCAGCAATGATGACTTGATCTTCTCAAACAGCATTTTCCTGATTTATTCTACCATGTTTGCTAGTATATTCTGTAAAAGCTAAATCCAATTGTTTTTGCTTTTCAAAAATAGTTTTTAAATTCATAACACAATATTATAACATTTATATATAATTTAAGTATGATAATTAATTGATTTCCTGGTCATATGGCCAAAGGTTTAAACCAAATTAAAGAAAAAGCCATTCTAGCAGATCTTTTTGTAGTAATTCTCGATGGTAGGGCACCGCTTTTAACTTATAATAAGGATTTTGATAAAATTGCACCTCACAAACCAAGGTTAATACTAATTAGCAAAATAGATGTTAGTGATCATCTTAAATTAAATAGAATAGCAAAGCAATTAGCTAATGAAAATACTGATGTTCTGCTTGTAAATCTAAAGTTAAATAGTAGTAAAAAATTAATAATGAAAAAACTTGATATGTTTTTTTACCAAAAACAAAAAAAACAAGCACACAAAGGTTATGTAAACTCAGATTTAAGAGTTTTTGTTGTTGGCATGCCAAATAGTGGAAAATCTACCCTTATTAATTTATTAACCGGTGCAAAATTAAAAGCTGCCAATAGCCCTGGAATTACAAAAACTAATCAATGAATTAGCAGTGGTAGATTTATGTTTTTAGATACCCCAGGTATTTTATTACCAAAACTAGAAAACCAAGAAGATGCCTTTAAATTAGTAGTAATTTCGGCAATTAAACAAGAAATTTTTCCTTTAAAATTCTTGTTTAATAGGACCTACAAACTAATATCAAATGAATATCCAAACTTGATTAGCGATTTAGCTCTTAGACCTAGTCAAGATGACAATGAAATTGATTTAAATCTAAAAAAATTGGCCAAAAGTAAAAATTTTAGCACAGCAAAAGAAGACTATGATTATAATAGAGCTATGAATTGGTTTGTCAACTACATAAAAAATGCAAAAATCACACTTGATTAAAATAGTTTAATTTTGAAAGGTCAACAATGAAAATTATTAGTAATAATAAAATTGCCAAGTTTGATTACCAAATTCTTGATGACTACGTTGCCGGAATTTCACTTTTAGGTTGAGAAGTAAAATCAATTCGGGCAGGACAAGTTAATTTAAGAAACTCTTTTTGTTATTTTAAAGATAATGAACTCTTTGTCACTAATATGCACGTCAGTGAATATATGAATGTCAAAGGTGATCCTACAAGATCGCGAAAATTACTTTTAAAAAGAAGCCAATTGAATAAATTGCTAAAACAAAAAACTCAACAAAAATTAACTATTATTCCTTTAAATATTGGTTGAAAAAATGGAAAAATTAAACTAACAATTGCACTTGCAAAAGGAAAAACTAAATATGATAAGCGCCAATCTATTAAAGAAAAAGATGAAAAAAGAAAGATTGAAAAACTATGAAAAAATTATTAGCTCCATTAATGTTTTTATTTAGTTTATCACTAGCTAGTTGTAGTCCACTAAACTCTGTAAATCAGCAAAAAGTCTGTAAAAATGAAGAAAAAGTAGATTTTATTAATAATCAGAATTTACCCTTTGTTTACAAAGCAACTCGAATTCAAGTTGGTAATAAATATTTAACAAAAGTAAAAAGTGTTTACGATGGTGATACTTTTACCGATTATGTTGGAAACAAGATTAGACTCTTTGGTATTGATACTCCAGAAATCAAAAATACTAAGAAAAGTAGAAAATTAGATCCAAAATTAGCTAGATTGTATGCTGAAAAAGCAAAAAAGATTCTCAGAGATTATATTGAAAACTCAACTGTAGAAATTGAAGTTGTAGCCAAAGATGATTATGGAAGAAATGTTGCAATTATTAGAAAAAATGACCAAATAATTAACCTCATTTTATTAGCGCGCGGACTAGCAATCATGCGTTACTTTGATATCGATAATAAGAAAAGTAAATACTACCAACCAAATTACAAAAAACTTTATAATACCTTTAAAAGCGCTGAAGAAAACGCTAAAAAACAAAAGTTAAATGTTTGATCTCAAGACGATATTAACAAAATATATGTCTTGAAGAAAAATAGCTAACTTATAAAAATTAAATATTAAAAAAAGAGATCTTTTAAATCTCTTTTTTTAATATTTGTAAAACTGTTGGCCTAAATTATTGCATTTCATCTTTTAGCAGTGATTTAGCTTTTGACAACTCGATAGAGAAAATAGAGGTAACACCACGTTTTTGCATAGTTACACCTAATAATTGTTCCACACGAGACATTGTTCCATGACGGTGTGTAATAATTAAAAACTGGGTATTTTCTTTGAGTTGCTTTAGAAATTCAACATAACGAATAACATTAGCCTCATCAAGAGCTGCTTCAACCTCATCTAAAATACAGAGTGGAATTGGTTTAGCTTTGATGATCGAAAAGAGCAATGAAATTGCAATAATTGCTTTTTCACCACCAGAAAATAGTTTTAAATTCTTAATAGTTTTTCCAGGAGGCTGCGCACTTATTTCAATTCCAGAATTTAAAATATCATTTTTGTCACTAAAGAAAATTTTCGCTGATCCACCACCGAACATATTTTGAAATACTAGGTTGAACTCAGAATTAACTAAATCTACTACCTCAACAGTTTTGTTAATAATAATTTTATCTAAATCACTAATAGCTTCCAAAATCTTACTCTTAGCGGTTTCAAGTTCTTCATGATGAGCTTGGAGTTTTTCAAAACGTTGTTGTGTTTCTTGAAAATCATCAATAGCATCTAAATTAACATTACCAAGAGCTTTAATTTCATCATTTAACTGTTTAACAAATTTTCGAGCATCACTAATTTCAATATCTAAAATGTAATTTTGGGAAGCTGCCTCAAATGTAAGATTATATTTTTGAGTAAGACGAATATTAAGGTTATCAAGGATAAGCTCAACTTTATTTAGATCGTTTTTCTTCTCATTTAAAGCATTATTGGTCTTACGTTGTTGATTACCAAGTTGCTGATTTAAAATAGATAATTGATTAATTTGTTCATTAATGCGATCTAATTTTTCATTTTGTGTTTTTAGATCAATTTCTAAAAAAGAAATTTTATTTTCTAGTTGTAATTTAGCTTCAAAACTTTTTTCAATGATGGAATCAGAATCATTGTGCTGTGATTGAATATTTAAATATTCTTTATTTTCTATTTGAATTTTATAAAGTTTATCTTTTAATTCAGAAAGGCTAAAATTTAAATTGCTTAACTTAATATCTAAATTATTAATATTAGTAGCAAGCTCGGAAATTTCAGTTTCATTTTTGTGCTTAATAAGATCTAATTCTTGTTCTTTTTTATTGTAAAATTCAATTTTGCTCTTTAATTCATCAATTTGAAATTCAATGTTTGTGCTTGATTCTACTTTTTGGCGATGACCACCTGTAATTGTTCCACTTGGGCGAACAATATCACCTTCTAAAGTTACAATTACATACTTAAAATCGATAATTTTAGCAATACGATTAGCATTTTCAATATTATCAACAACGATAATAGTTGCTAGCAAAAAATCTACTAAATTTGTATATTTTGGTTCGCTAGATATTAAATTATAAGCTATATTTATAAAGCCTTTTTGGCCTCTTAAAACTAACATATGAGTCTCGTGAACGTAGCGTGGTTTAATAGATGTAAGAGGAATAAAAGTAGCAGTTCCACTCATGTTTTTCTTTAAAAAATTAACAGCTTCAACAGCATCTTCAGGTTTTTCAACTACAATTTGTTTGAGAGCAGGACCTATAGCTGCTTCAACAGCGTTTGCATATTGCGAATCATACTTAATTAAGTCAGTAACTAAACCACAAAAACCAGAAAATAAAAAACTATTATCGATAATTGTTTTAGTACCTTTTGACAAAAAGGCTTTAGTTTCAAGAACTTTTTGCAATTGTAAAATTTGAGCTTCATTTTTTGAACGCTCAGAAATTAATCTTCGAATTGTACTTTCAATTTCAATACGTTTATCATTATATATTTTATATTGTGATTGTTGTCTGGTTTTTTGATCATTTATTGTTAAAATTTGGCTATTTGTATTCTTAATTCGTTCTTCAATTTGCACATATTCTCTTTTAAGTGCCGCAATTTTTTGTTCAAAATTAACTTCGATCTCACCTGAGAGAACCATTTCTCGAAATTTTTGTGCTTTAGCTTCTTCAATATTGATGTTATCTAATTCTTTTTTAATTTCGTAAATTTCGCTTTTAATATTACTGATTTTCTTTTCTAAATCTTGTTTAATATTAGTGTTTTCAACAATAACTTGCTGATTTTTTTCATATTCAAGATTATTGCTATTATCATCTTGAGAAAGAACACTAATTTCTTGTTTTAAACTTGTTAATTTAGCATTATAATCGTTTAAATCGTTTACAATAAGAGCAACTTCGACTGATTCAAGTGCACTTGATTTTTCAAGATAAATTTTAGCGTTTTCTGCTTGTTTTTCAAGATTTTTACTTTGACGTTCTAATTCACGAACTTTAATTTCAATTTTTTCAATTGCTGTTTTTGTTTGCTCTAATTTAGTTAGTGCTTCTTGTTTGTCTAATTTATATTTAGCAGTACCGGCAACCTCTTCAATAACAGCCTTTCTTTGCTCTGGAGTTGCCTCTGCAATTTCACTTATAGTACCTTGAGAAATAATAGCAAGTGATGACTTAGAAATACCTGCATTAACTGCTAAATTACGAATGTCTTTGTAACGAACTGGTTGGTCATTGTAGAGATATTCATTACTTCCTTGACCTCGTTTTAAAACCCTTGCAACTGTAAAAACACGTGAAGATTCATCTTCAAGTGATTTGTCTTCAAAAGTTAAGCGCACCATTGCTTTATCAAGAGGTTTAACAGTTTTTGAACCAGCAAAAATAACGTCATCCATGTTAGAACCACGAAGTTGTTTAACTGATTTTTCACCCAAAACCCATCTTATAGCATCATTGATGTTAGATTTCCCTGATCCATTTGGACCAACAATTCCAACGACAGAACCATCAAAAGCTATGCTTACAGGATCTGCAAAAGATTTAAAACCTTCTATTTCAATTTTTATTAACTTCATAGTAAATCTACCTAATTTGTGATTATATAATTATACTATTTAAATAAAGAAAATATATAAATTTATAGATTAATCAAAGAAAAAAATGACTGTATTTTAGCAATAAATACAGCATTTTTACTTATAGAAAATTAAAACAAAAAATATTTTTCAAAAAAAATTTTAAGAATTTGTAATTTCTTGATAAATTTTTTCAAACTCATCTAAGGTCTTAATTTTTTTAAACTCAAAATTATTAGCTTTTATACTAGGTTGTAAATTAATTTTTACATATATGTGCAAACGGTCAATATCTCGATAGAGAGGAGAATTTGCTAAATCACCACTAAATAAATCTCGATAATTGTAAGTATAAATTATGACTTTATTATTTTTTTCATCAAGTTTTCAGTACAAAAATTCATCATTGTAAATTTGTTCGGTATGTTGGTTATACAAAACAAAATCATTAAATTCAACTTTATCGTTGACTAAAAAGTTAGAATCTGGTGTAAATAAATTGGCTATATGAAAAGCTTGAGCTCACCAAATATTTCCAGCAGTATTATCAACTATTTGCTTAGCATCTTCATAATTTTTAATAATTTTATCTTCGAATAAAGAAGGGTTAATATTTTCGTAGCCAGAATCTATATAAAGATGAGTATAATTTTGATTTAATAATGATTGAATTTTATTTTTTTTAGAAATAAAATTAGTAAAATCATCATAGCGATTTGTTGAAAAAAGTGCATTATTTAAAATTAAATCATCAGAATTTTTAAAATGTATTTGCTCAATTTTAGGTGTTTTAGTGTTGAGTTTTGGTACTCACTTTGCAACTAAAAATATCTCTTGTTTATTGGATTGATATGCTTCTGGAAAATTAGGTACTTTTGGAATTTTTTTCTCATTTTTAAGTTCTTGGATATTTTCATAGCTAAAAGGAACTTGATGAGGTATTGGATTTATATTTCACTCAAAATAATTGTTAAAATCCTTGTTAAATGAGTAAAAAACAATAGCTCCATTTTTTTCTACTATATTAAAAGGTCACAATGATTGGTCAACTGTGGTTCTGTTTGCAAATATTGATTCTCAAAATCCATCACCTTCTTTAATATATACAATTAAATCATTTGTCTTAAATTTATTAGCATCTATTTTTGAGTTATAAACTGCACCATTAAGTTGGAAAAATTTTAAATTTTTATCTTCAAAAATTGCATTATATTCATCAATATTTTGTACTACAAAAAAATTATCTCGCAGTTTATTTGTAATTAAATTAGCATCCACTTTTGTAACAAACATGTCATTACCAAAATTGAGTTCATACACATTTTTATTAAAATACCAATTTGAAGCATAAAAATTTCAAAAAAAATTTTTAAAATAAACATCAGATGTTAAATAAGGAAATTGTTTTAAAAGTTTTTCAACTTTACCAGGATGTTGTAAGAAAATATTTGTTCATTTTGGGTTTTTAAATCAGTAATAATCTTCAAAATTAAAGGGTCATGGCCGGTTTTGGGTTTGTGATTCTTTATTAATAATATTTTTAATTGATTTATTAAGATCGCCATATTTTTGATTAAAATCGTAAATCATAGAATTTGTTGGTGAGATTATTTTTTTATTTGTTGGTGAGATTATTTTTTTATTTATTTTAAGACTGATAACAAGTCCAATAGTAGTTATGATTGTTATTGGAGTAAAAATTCAAAACAATAATTTAAATTTGTTGTTGATTTTCATAGTGTTTTCCTAATTATTAATAGTAAAAGATAATGCTAAATTATCATCAATAGAATTATTAAATAATGCTGAACTATACTGTTTAACTTTTAATCTATAATTTCCATCTTTAGTTGCAGTATATTGTATCAACTCAATATTTGAATTTACAGATTTACCAGTTAAATTATGGATAGGTACTCACTGCCATTTTGTTTGTACTCCAAAAATAAATCATAATCACTAAATAACCGATTTTTTTGCTTTGAAAATGCATCAACTTTATCAGGTGTTTTATTTAGAAATTCTAAAATATCATTTCCAGAAAAAGCAAAATATCAAAATTGAAAAAGTTTAAAATATCAATTGTTAAATCTTTTGTCATTTTGTAAATTTTTTTGAATACCTGCATTAAATAATCAAGCTAATGAAGCTTTAATTCGATCACCTTTTTTAAGTTTAATTTCCTGAGTTGTATAAACAGTGTCATCACTATTCTTAGGACTAACGTTGATAGTTTTTAAATTTTTAATAGCTTTTTCAATATTTTTGTAGTTAATTAAACCAGCACCAGTTGCATTTTTAAAGCCACTAGATTTAGTTTCTTCACCTTTTAATAGTTCATTTCAATAGGCTGAATCTTTATTATATTCTGTTAATACTTGTGAACTTGAAATTTTATTATACTTTTCATCTAATTTTTTTGAATAATTAGATATTTTATTTCAATCTAATTTACTATCAATAGCAGATGACGTAATTAATGACATGATAGAGGAAATAATATTCTTCCTGTCGTTTAATTGCGGGTATTTATCAAGTATTTTTGCAATAATACCTGTAACTATTGGTGCAGAAAAACTAGTTCCGCTATTAAAACTTACATAATTTTTTGATATATCTACTATATTTTCACCAGGAGCTACAATTGTTGGTTTGAGCAAACTAGCTAGTGCATTTGGTAGTTTTCTATTACTAAAATATGAAGGAATAAAACTATCTTTGCTTCCATATGAAGAACCAACAATGATTGAATTTATTGATGATTGATTGCCTGTTATATATCCTGATACAAAATTACTATTTGTTGAATTGTCTTTATTGTGACCATTTCCTGCTGCAAAAATGTTGATAACTCCATATTTTCTAGATAAATAATCTAAATAAAAAATATAATCAGTATAATAACCATAAACATTTTTTAGTGAACTTTTCTTATCATTATTTTGAAAAAAATCTGTAGAACCGAGATTTATTAATTCTTCCAAAACAAGATTGAAACCATAACTATGGTTAATGACATTAAAATTTTTATCGATAATAAGCGATTCAAACAATTTCATTCATCATGCAGAATCACTTAAGCCTGATATATTTGCCAAAAATATGGGTGAAGAACTAGCAAAACCTCTTTTTCCACCTATTATTGAAGACACTAAAATTGCATGATCATTGTTTAGATTTTTCTTGCGATTTAGTGGTAGATTATTATATTCAGAAAAGTCATATTGAGTGATATTTTCTTTGTCAATTTCAGCTTGTTTGATATCGTCATCACTCAATTTTAACTTCATATCTGTTTCTAATATACCAATTTTAGTACTACTTTTATTGTTATTTTCGTTGTAATCAACAATTTCTTTTTCTAATTTTAAAAATTGATCCCTAATATTTGTAGTTTGGTTTTGAACACTTTTATATTGGAGTTTAATAGGTTGTGTTGTCCTTTGATCTTGAATAATTAAAGAAATAAAATCCAAATTGTTCAAAATTTTCAATGCCTTATCTAAAAATTTTGGCTCAATTTCTAACCATATAATTGGTGACAAACGACTCAAATAGAAATCTGACAAAACTATGTCATTTTCATAAATCTTGTGCTTAATCAAATTCATATAATACTGATTTTGCTTACTAAATAATATGTCATCTTCATGGATTGTACTTTTGGCGGATGGAATTGAATAATCTAAAAATATTTTTAAACTATTTCTTACATCTTTTGTTGGTTGAGTAGAACTGTTTATCGAAGAACTACTATAAAGTGAGCTATTATTACGAATAATCACTTTGTTATTAGTTTTTTTAAAATCTAAAAATGCAGATTGTAAGGGAGTCAAAGTTTGCCTAAAATTTGTGCTATTTACATTAAAAATAATATATGTTGATGATAGCGTGGCAATAGTGGCAAATGTAAAAAGTTTGAAAAATCATTTTACTTTCTTTATTTTCATATCACCTCAAATTTTGTTAATTTTAAAATATGTATTGAAATATTATATTTATAAATTATACAAAAAATGGTAATAGTCTTTTTATTTTTACTAATTTTGTTTATATTTTTTACTAATTGCAGCTTTAATAAAGGCATCAAAAAGTGGATGTGATTTTAAAGGACGAGCTACAAATTCAGGATGATATTGAACACCTATATAGAAGGATTTTGAGTTGTCTTCACAAGCTTCAACTAGGTTTTGCTCAGCTTCTAGACCGCTAAATTTAAAGTTTTGATCTTCAATTTGATCAATAAACTTTCTCACAATTTCAAAACGATGACGATGGCGCTCAATTGTTTCTTCTCTACCATAAATTTGTCTAATTTTACTATTATTAGCAAATTTTATTCGGTGTCCACCTAAACGAAGGGTTCCACCTATTGATAAATTAGCTCCATCTTTGCGATTAAAATCTAATATGCTCACTTGATTGGGAAATTCTTGAATAAATTCAGCAGAATTTGCATTTTTAATTCCACGACGGCGTGCTTGTGCAACGCTCATTGCTTGCATTCCTAAACAAATTCCGAAGGTAGGGATGTTATTTTCATGACAAAATTGAGCCGATTTTACTTTATTTTCAAAGCCGCGAGCACCAAAACCTGGTAAGATAACTACCCCATCATAATTGTTCAAATCAGTGATATTAAATTCAGTATTGTCATCTGAGGTGTCAAAAAATTCTAATTGCACTTCAGTTGATTGGTAGGCACCACTGATTTTAAAAGCTTCAATAATTGATTTGTAGGCATCTAAAAATTGTGTATATTTACCCAAAGCAGCTATTTTAACATGAAATTGCTTCTTGGCAACAACTTTTTGGTAAAAAGTTTGCCAAGAAGCTAAGTTAGGTTTTCTGTAATCAAGTTTAAAGTGATCAAAAATTAAATCTAAAATTTTTGTCTCACTTAACATCAGTGGTAATTTATAAATGGTATCTAAATTAGGGATAGCAATGACTTGATTTGTGTTTAAAAATGAAGAATTGGCAACTTTTTTGGTAACATTTTCGTCAATATTTTTGCTATCCAAACGCAAGAAAACTGCATTGGGTTTGATACCCATGGAAGACAAATTAGCAATTGAAAATTGTGTTGGTTTAGTCTTAAAATCTCCTGAAGTGGCCAAAAAAGGAACATAAGTTGTATGAATAAAGAAGACTTTTTGTTCTTTAGATTCAAATTCAGATTCAACTGATAATTGACTTGCTGCATAATAAAAAGGATTAGATTCAATATCGCCAACTGTGCCACCAATTTCTACTAAAATAAAATCAGGTTGATATTTAGTTTCAATATTTTTTAGTCTTAAAATAATTTCATCAGTTACATGGGGAATATATTGAACTGTCTTACCATTGTAGTAGCCTTGACGCTCTTTTTCAATAATTGAAAGCAATATTTTACCACTAGTATGATTGGAATCTTTTCAAAAATTTTGATTTACAAAACGTTCATAATGACCTAAGTCTAAGTCAGTTTCACCTCCATCTTCTGTGACATAAACCTCACCATGTTCATAAGGTGAGAGTACTCCCGGATCAACATTTAAATAAGGATCCAACTTAACAATAAAGACGGAAAAAGAACAAGATTTGAGCAAATTAGCAAGTGAAGCAACTGCAACACCTTTGCCAACTCCAGAGAGCACACCACCAGTTATGAAGATGAATTTTGACATTAATTTTCCTTTATTTTGAGTTTACTTTTTTACTTTTTTATTTAATTGATTATTTAGCTCTTTGCTTTTGTGATCAAATAAATTAACTAGGAATCAAACTATATAACCTAGCAGCATTACAGAAATGTAGGCAATTAGTGGTAAAAATTGTTCTATAGACAGCTTTTGTTGACCAACGATAATAATTTGCGAAAATATCAAAGTAAAAGCAATGGCAATTAGACCAATATAGTAAATAATTTGTTCTCAAAGGGGAATTTTCTCTTCTTTGCGATAAGCTCAAGTTAAAACAGTAATAATTGTTAAAAAGTACTGAATCAAAAAAGCAATATTTCCACTATCTAAAATTTTTCCAAAAGTATCTTTGACACCAAGAGCGGTTGGGATGATAGTAAAAACCAAACTAGAAATTGTTCCAACAAGAGCATAAGTAATAACGGCGCGAGAATATTCGTTGTGTTTGTTAAGATATGCTAATTTGTGAGGTAGAAAACCATCGTTTGAAAGTGCGGCAATAATTCGAGCTTGGGGTGCAATATTACCCAATATACCTGAGATACGATTGAAGGTAATTCCAACTGAAAAAATAGCAAAACCGGTAATTCCTCAAACAAATTTATAAACAAATTCAAGGTTAAATGAACCAAGCTCTTTTTGACTGATACCTATAAAAATAATATAGAAAATAAAATATGAAAAAATGACTATTAAAAACATAAAAATCATAGTTTTTTTAAATCTTGTGGTTCCAACTTCTTTAGAAATTGTTGCAAGTGCTTCAAAACCACCATATGCATAAATAAAGCTCAAAACTGTTGAGGCAAGGGCACTAACACTAATTGGGGCAATATTTCTAAAAGTATCTCCATAACTTCCTGAAGTGGCAATTATATAGATAATTAAAGCAAAACCACCACCTAAAGTTAGTCATTTTATAATAGCAGTTAGCAAAATAAATTTCTTTGATGACTTAAGTCCAAAAGTACCAAGTAAAATAAAACCTATGTATAAAACTAAAGACAAAATTATATATAGCACACTACGATTTGGATCAATATTTGTTAGTAATCTAGAAAGAAAAAGTGGGGTAGTAGCTGAAAATAAAATCATTTGACTAGCTTGGTTTCAACCTTGAAAAAATGACATGTGTTTACCAAAAGTTTTTTTGGCATAAGCATATGAGCCACCAACTTCATTTTTATAGCGATTGCCTGCTCGCGCAAAAGCAAAAATAACTGCTAGGGTAATAAGAGAGGTTAAAACAAAAACTAAGATACCTCAGACACCAATGTTAATTACCTTTGAAATTGTTGCAATAAAACCAAAACCGATAACATAATTTAGACCATAAAGAATGAATTGTTTTTCGGTTAAAGCATGAGTGCTTTTTGATGTTTTATTCATCTATTTTCTCCTTGATATTTTGAATAAAATATTCTTGTAATTGTTGATTTGTTAAATTAGTAGGTGAAGATAAAAGCATATCTTGACCTTTAGAATTGACAGGAAATGCGATTACATCTCGAATCGAACTAGCATTTCGTAGAATCATAATGAATCGATCTAGACCAAAAGCAAAACCACCATGTGGCGGTACTCCATATGAAAAAGCTTTTAGTAAAAAACCAAATTGTTGTTTTGCTTCTTGCTCACTTAGACCTATAATCTTAAAAATTTTTTCTTGAATTTTCTTGTCAACAATTCTAATAGAACCTCCACCTATTTCAAAACCATTTAGAACAAGATCATAGGCTTGTGCGCGTGCCGCTAAAGGATTAGAATCTAAAAGATAAACAGATTCTTTGTCAACCATTGTAAAAGGATGGTGGGCAGCTGATATTTTTTGAGTTTCTTCATCTTTTTCAAACATTGGTCAGTCAATAATTCAAGCAAATTTTAAAGAACTTGTATCAATTAAGTCATACATTTGTGCAATTTTATTTCTGAGAGCACCAAGTGATTGAGTGGTTTTTTCATAACTATCTGAGACAATGAAAAGTGTTCCATTTTGAAATTGGTGTTTGCTTACAAAGTTGCTTATTTTGTCAACCAAACTAGGTTGAGTTTTAAATGAATAAAAATCAACATTTGCATTTTTTATATGGATATATAAGAGTCTATTTGCTTTATTTTGAACAATAATTTCAGATAAAATCTTGTAATCTTGTTTAGAAATGTGTTTGTTTTCTAAGAAAACAACTTTAGTTTTACCACTAAACAAAAATTCTTGATCATCATCTAATTCGCTAGCATCGATTAGGTAATTTTTAAAACGAAGATCAGGTTTGTCTGAACCGTATTTATCAATGGCTTCCTTGTAACTAATTTGGGGAAAATCCTCATTAAATTGAAAATCAAATTTTCTAAGACTGTGTTTTACAAGTTGCTCAATATTTTTTTGGATGCTCTCAATTGTTGGAAAAGCAAATTCCATATCTAATTGAGTAAACTCAAATTGACGATCTTTTCGAAGATCTTCATCACGAAAAGCGCGTGCAAATTGAAAATAGCGATTAAAACCTGAAACCATTAATAATTGCTTATACAATTGTGGTGATTGTGGTAAAGCAAAAAAATGATTTTGTTTACGAGTTGGTACAATAAAACTTCTTGCTCCTTCAGGTGTTGATTTGGATAAAATTGGGGTTTCAATTTCGACAAAATCATTTTCATAGAGAAATTGACGAATCTGGTGTATAAATTTGTATCTAAAAATTAGATTTTGCTTCATTTCGTTACGTCTTAAATCTAAAAATCGATATTCAAGACGTAAATCTTCATTAGCATTTATATCATCTTGAATTTCAAAGGGTAGTTCATTTGCTGGAGAAATTAATTCTATTTTTTCGGCAATGATTTCAAGATTACCATTTGGTATTTTATTGTTGATATTACTGCGAATAACAACTGTACCATAAACAGAAATGACAGATTCTTTTTTAATTTCAGAATGAGCAATGTCTTTGGGCACAACAACTTGAACAATACCTCAATAATCTCTTAATTCAATAAAAGTTTTATCTTTAAACTTACGAAAATTTGAAGCTCATCCAAAAATTCTAACTTTTTGGTTTATATAATATTGACTTAACGATTGGTTAGTGATTACCATTTTTCTCCTAGAAATTAAAGTTTTTTAAATTAGAAAGATCACTAATATTGAAAACTTTATTTTCATTAGTTTCAATTTTCTTACATGTAATAGTGTTTTCTAGTTGGTTTTTTTCAAAAAATAATAAATATTTTGTCTTTGTTTTTAAAGCTTTTTTAAAGCCTTTTGTAAAAGAAGTGGGTTTTTTATTGAATTCAACAACATAATTGTTATCCCGAAGGATTCGGGCAATTTCATTTAGTTTTTCAAGTTCAGCAAAGTTAAATGAAAGGCAATAAAAATCTATTTGATGTTCTTTTTTATAGTTAGGAAGTTGAATTTCTAAAAAACGATCAACACCAAAGCCAAAACCTATGCCTTTGGCAGCTGGCATACCAAAATTAGCAATCAAATTATTGTAACAGCCACCACCTAAAATAGTGGACTTTGTACCTAAAAATGGTGAATCAGCAATAAATTCAAAGACTAAATTATCATAATAATCTAATCCACGAACAAGATTATAATCAATTTCAAATTGAATTTGATTACTTTTTAATAATTTGTTAATAAAATTAAATTCTTCTTGTTCTTCAGGTGTATAAAATGCATTAATTTTTGGTGCATTTTTAACAAATTCTTTCTCAGCATCAATTTTATCATCTAAAATTCGTAATGGATTTTTAGCTAATCTTTGTTGTGAGGTAGAACTTAATTGCGAACTGTATTTTAAAAAATATTGCTTAAGTGCTAAAATGTATTGTTTTCTTGTGCTTCGACTTGCTAAGAAGTTAATTTTAATTTTATAATTAGAAAAATTAAGTTCTTTTAGCATTTTGATAGCTAAAAGTAGTACTTCAATTTTTTCATATGCTGAACTGCGAAAATCTTCACTTAAATTAATAAATTCAAAACCTGCTTGATAGAACTGACGATTACGACCTTTTTGCGGATTTTCATAGCGGAACATTGGACCAAAATAAAAATATTTTTTATTTTCAAGGTAAATTTTATTTTCAACAAGTGCCCGCATTACAGGAGCTGTTCCTTCTGCTCTTAATGACAAACTTCGATTTGATTTGTCTTTGAATTCATAGAGTTCCTTACTTACTAAATCAGATTCATCGCCTGATGTAAAAAAAACTTCACTAAATTCAAAAATAGGTGTCTCTATATATTTATAGTTAAATAAGTTAGAAACTAAGAAAATTTTATCTCTGATTTCTAAAAATAAATTTGCACGCTGCCCATATAAATCATATGTTCCTTTGGGTCTAATATTAATATTTTTCATTACTAAGCCTTATTTTTCAAAATCATTTATGTTTGCAAAAGTTTGTTCATAAACTTTTTGAACACCTCAAAAACGGCTATCAATCCTTTTTTGTTTTCTTCTGTTTCTAATTATTTCAAAACGAATTCATAAATTAGTTGCAATAAATAGTGATGAATAAGAACCAATTAATACACCAATCAACATTGTAATACTAAAGATGATATCAATTGATTGATAGAAAATTAAAAGAATAATAATGGTAAATAAAGTGGTAAGTGAAGTTAAAAGTGAACGTTTTATAGCATCTTTAATAGCTTTGTGTGCTACTTGTCTAATTTTTTCTGGGGTATAAATATCGTTATGTGGAATTTCTTTAAAAATATTTTTGATTTTATCAAAAATAACAATAGTATCATTAACTGTATAACCTATTAATGTTAAGAATGCAATAATTGCTGTTGGTGAAAATTGAATTCTAGCAATAATCATCAAAAGGAAAATCATAGCAATGTTAAAAAGTAAAGATAAAATAATAGATAATGAATAAGATCATTTGAATCTTAATAAAGTAAATATAGTTACAAAGAGAAGTGCAATTGCTATTGAAACCACAGCATTTTCAACTAGTTTTTTGGCTTCTTCATTAGAAATACTATAAGTAGTTATTTCTAAATTAGAAAAATTATTTGTTAAATTATTAGTGATTTGCCTCAATTGGTTTGTAATATCACTTTGGGTTCGAACTTCGATGTTATAAAGACTTGATTGCTCGTTTAGTGGTTTTAATAAAATCTGTGAATTTGAAGAATTTAATCCTTGAGTATTTAAATAATCAATGATTTTTTGTCCTTTTTTAGCATCAATAAGATCAAAATTTTGATCATTATTTGATATTGTTAGACTAGTTCCTGAGCTAAAATCAATTGATAAATTAAGACCTGAAGCTGGATTTTTATAACTAGCTGCAAAGGCAATGAAAACTATAATTGCTGCTCCTAAAATTATCAATGGTGCTCATTTGCTATATTTATATATTTTAAAATAATCAGTCTTACTAAAAATTGATTGATAACCACGGCTATATTTTTGAATATATTTTGATTTAACACCTAATAATTGTGGTTTTGTTTGTAAAAAAGGAATTTTTAAAATAAAATTAACAAAAAATTTAGTAAATGCAACTGTTACAATTAGTGTAAAAATGATTGAAAAAATAAGTGTTATAGAAAAACCTTTTATACTTTTTGTACCAAAATAGAATAAAACAAGTGCGGCTATCAATGTAGTTACATTAGAGTCAATAATAGTTTTCAAAGATAATTTATTAGCCTGATTATTAGCTTTTAAAACACTCTGACCACTATAAACTTTGTTTTTAAAAATTTCAAAACTAATAACATTAGCATCGACATTCATCCCAATCCCTATGACTAAGGCCGAAATGGTGATAGGTGAATATTCGCCACGAACTATTGTGAAAAAAAGTAAAGTTAAAAAAACATACAAAGCTAAAGAAATTGTAGATACAACTCCTAAAACCCCATAATTAACAATCATAAAAATAGCAATCATAACTAATGATATTCCAATAGCTATCCACCCTGCAAGAAATGCGTAATCAGATTTAGATTTACTAACAAATGAAGCAGAAAGAAAATCTAATTTATAGTCAGCTATTCCATAATTAATATTAAGTGCTAATTGTTTAGCTTCTTGTGAGGAAAAATTACCACTAATTACAAAAGAAGACCCATTTAGAGGGCTAGAAACAGTGGCCTCAGAAATTAAATACTTTTTAGCATCAAATTGAAATTCCTTCAATTTAGGTTGCAAAAATCTATTTTGACCTAGTGGTGTAGGTTGAACACTTTCACCAACATGTATAAAGTTGTAAATATTTTCTCCAGAATTTTGTCATTCATTTGGAAATTTAGTTTTTGCTAAATTAATTAATTCAGAAATATTTGATCAAATTCGAATGCGATTTTGACCAAAAGGTTTTTTAGAAACATATTCTGTGGCTTTAGTTCACTCAAGTTGAGCTTGTTTGTCTTTAAGACTAATACGTACTTGATTAGCTTGGGGTTGATTTGGATCTGTTTGTGAAACAGCAGAATCAGGTGCAAAAGGAACCAATCAATTAGTTTCATCGCCATCTTTTAATGATATATTTGGATTAAAAACACCATCATAAAAAAGTGGTTTATTATTTGTATCAGTTACAACTAAAAGTGGTTTAGTTACAATTTCGTTAATAAAATCATTTAATTCTCTATTATCAGAAATTTTATTCCTAGAAATTCTAATTCTTCCCCCACCTTCTGTAAAAACAGAGGTACCATTTAAGCTAGCTCCACCTGTTAAACGTTGAAAAATTGCTGAATCAGCTTGTTTAACAATATTGTTATTTGGAACTTTTTCATCAAGTGTTTTAACTTGAACTAAAACTTCTGCTCCACCACCGTATTCTATAGAACGATTTATATTTTGTGCAATGTAATAATTAGCAACAAAACCTATGCCTATTGAAAGTAATGATGCACTAAAGAGGGCAACAAAAATTTTTTTTCAGGTATTTAATCTAAAAATTGATTTAAAAAAATTACGAATTTTCATTGTTATACCTCCTTCTTATTAAATAAAAAAATAATTATACTAAAATTTTTAATTTTTTTATATTTATTAACTGTTTAATTTTCAAAATTAGAAAATTTATTAGGCACTTTTTAGTTAATAAACATTTAATATTTTAATAAAAAAATTTATATTTTGTTAAAATTTTATAAACTTGAAAGGAATTATTATGAAGAAATTTTTAAACCCTAGTAAAAATCTTGAAGATAAAAATATTAAAAACATTTTTATTGTAATAGGTATAATAATTCTAATTACTACATTAGCATTTTTAATTATGGATGCTATTGTAAAATTACCCAATGAAATTGAAAAGACATTTTCTGGGACATATGTTAGTTTTAAACATATTTTAAAGGGTTTTAGCCTTATCACATACTTTACAAATCAGTCAAACATCATTCTAGCTTTAGCTTTTCTAGTTTTAGGAATATGACCAAATAAAAGGGTTGCAAGAAACTTCTTTTTTTCATCAATCATATGAATCTCTATCACTTTTGTAATTTATTGGGCACTAATATCTTGAAATACTTCTGCCTGATCACATGTAGCAGCAGCTTTTGAATCTATTTTTTTACATCTAATTCACCCAGTTATAGGCTTTCTAGCACTCATTGTTTTTAGAAGAGAATTTATAGTAAGTCAACAATTATATTTAAAATTAAGTTTATATATTTTTGGTTACTTTTTCGCGCTTTTAATCCTTTATTTTTCGACATACAAACTTTATACATATCCAGAAGGTAAACACTATCCTAGTGGACAAACTATCTATGACGGTGCTGTTGTTTATAACTTTATTAATTTTAAAAGACCATTTTTTTACAATGGATCTAACTTAGCTCTTATTATAATTTTAGATATTCTAATCTTCTTAATTGCTTTTTTAATACCAATTTCAGTTAGTTTATTTTGACAAATAGTTCTAAAATTACAAGTTGACAAAAGTGCTTCTTTTAAGCAACTTTTTAACAAATTTAAAAGATAGGCAACAAATCCAATAATGAATAAGAAAATCGTTCTTCGTGATAAACTAATTCAAAAAGCAATTAATGGTGAGACCAAGCGACAAGAAGATCACATTGAACTAATAGCTAGTGAAAATTATGTCTCTGAAGATGTTTTAAAAGCAACTGGGAGTTGCCTTACCAATAAATACGGCGAAGGTTATCCTGGTAAAAGATATTATGGTGGATGTGAATTTATTGACCAAATAGAAAATTTGGCAATTCAGCGTGTACAAAATCTTTTTAAAGTAAAATATGCAAATGTTCAACCATATTCAGGCTCAAGTGCAAATGCAGCTGTTTTTGCCGCACTTTTAAAACCCGGTGACAAAATTTTAGGCCTAGATTTAGCAAGTGGTGGTCATCTCACTCATGGTTATAAAGTCAATTTTAGTGGAATGTTTTACAAAGGTTTTACTTACAAACTTGATGAAAATGATTTACTAGATTATGACGAAATTGAAAAAATAGCTTTAGAGGTAAAGCCAAATTTAATTATTTGTGGTTACTCAGCTTATTCAAGATTTATTGATTTTGCACGTTTTCGCAAAATTGCTGATAAGGTCGGAGCTTATTTATTAGCAGATATCGCCCATATTGCTGGTTTAATTGCAGGAGGTGTGCATCCATCACCTGTTAATTTTGCTCATGTCATGACAGCAACTACCCAAAAAACGCTGCGTTCTGCTCGTGGTGGTCTAATTATGACAAATGATGAGCAAATGATAACAAAAATTAACAAAGTTGTCTTTCCAGGAACTCAAGGCGGACCTTTATTTCACAGCATAGCCGGCAAAGCTGTCGGTTTTTACGAAGCAGAGCAACCTTGGTTTAAAGATTATGCAAGAGCAATTGTAGAAAACTGCGATTTTTTTGCAAAAGAATTTATCAAAAAAGGTGCCCGAGTTGTATCAGGAGGAACTGATAATCACCTTTTTGTAATTGATGTGCAAAAATCTTATCAAATAAGTGGCAAACTAGCACAAAATATTTTAGAACAAATCAATATTACTACCAATAAAAACACTATTCCTAATGATACAGCAAGTCCTTTTGTAACTTCAGGTCTTAGATTAGGTACTGCAGCAATGACTTCACGTGGTTTTACAACAAAAGAGTTTAAAATTATTGCTCAAATTATTGATGAAGTACTCAAAATTAAAGATTTAAACAAAAAACAAATTCAAGATTATAGACAAAAAGTATTAGCTCTTACCAAAGAATTTCCAGTCAAAAGATCTTACTGACCAGAATAATAGAAATAAAGCTCTTAAAATACAAAAAAGTGTTTAAAAATAAACACTTTTTTGTATTTTTAAATTGTACAAACTTTGCAAAAAGTCTATAAATTTATACATTTTTAGCTTTTAGTTTTTAAATTATAATATGTTCGAATAAGTGATTCTAATCGTTCACTAAAAGGTTTGATAAAAGTATAATTAATATTATATCTACCTTCATCAATATTATCCTCAGTTGGCATATTACCATAAAGGGTTTGTTGTTCTTGTTGTGTTAAATAAATATTGAGTGATCTCAATGTCTTGACATCTGTGGTTTTACCAGCAACTTGATCATATTTTAAATTTTCAATATCATTAATGATATTGCCATCTTGATTTAAAATTATGCTAATTTCTTCATCATCTTTTGCTTTTTTCACAGTAGCTGTTTCATCGTTAAAATAGAATTTTTTAAAAAATTCAAAACTTTTTTGAAAAGTAGGGGTGTAATTAATAAAATTAAAATTGGCAGCAAAAGGGATGGTATCAAAATCAAAAGTGTAGCCTTTTCCTTGTTTTTGTTCATACTTTTCACTCTCATTGTTTAAAAGATAATTGTATTCAACATCGACTAATAATTCTTTGAGCTTTTCATCTAGACTATATTCTTCACCTTTGAAGATACTATTATATAAAGTAGTATAAAATTTATCAGTAGTTTCTTGTGGAGTAGATTGCAAAATTATTCAACCATCTAATAAAGTTAAATTATTTTTTGGTCTAATAATTCTAATGGTTTTTTCTTCTTCTAAAATTTCATAATTATCTTTGGAATAATTAGCATCAAGAGCATCGCCATTGTATAAATAACCAACATCTTGATTAAGACTTGGATCAATTAAGGAATTAGCAAGATCGAGACCTGAAGTTTTAAAGACATTATGCTTTAAATTTGTATAAGGATAGCCACTAATTTCACTAATATAATTAACAAAACTGTCAACAATTTTTTGATAATTATTTTCGTCAATTACATCACCATAGTTACCAAAATTTTCTTGTCCAACTAGCAAATTATCACGCATGGCTTCAGTTCATTCGAAAAAACTATAACCATTGTTTCGCAATGACTGACCAATTCCTTTCAAACTTTGATCATCAAATTTAATACCTTGATTTTGAATTTCATCTTTTTGTTTAGTAGTTCAATTGTTCATAAATTGACGTAAATTGACTATTTTTTCATCTTTTTGATAGTCTCCTATTGTATAGGCAATAACTTTATCTTGAGTATAATAAGGTATAAAAAATTCTCAAAATCTATCTTTGATACCATCGTGATCTATGTCAATGTCATTTCCTTGATCATCTTTTAGAAATTTATCATATTTGTCGATGTGTTTAATTACTTCTTTTCGAAACATTTGTTCAAAAGCGGCTCTTTTTTTATTGTTAAAAGCTTGTTTTTGTTCTAGAGTTAATTGATAATAATTTTCTGGAAGAGCAAAAGCCTGGGCAACATATCAGTTTTTAAAAAGTTTAGAATAATCTATTTTTTGTAATAATTTTTTTTGTACCAAACGGGCAATTTGAAAATCAGAGCCAACTCCGGCAATTGTTCGGTTATCTTCAATTGCTTTGGTAAAATCACTAACATCACCAAATTCACGGTAATTGAAGTCCTTAGATATTTCTCGACGAGCAAAATCAGAAATATAAGATTCATAATTATAAACAGCGGGTTTAAAAGGTGAATGAATTTTATAGTAGGAAATTAGACTAATAGCAACACCACCTGATAGGAAAATCAAGGTTTTTGCTAAAAAATTAACTATTTTTTTCTTCATTTTCTTTCCTTTTTAGTATTTAAATAAATTCAAAAAATATTTCCTAGGACAACGAAAGCCAACATAAATACACCAAGCATTAGTGCTCAAGTTTTGAAGGTGCCTTGATAAAGCAGAGTCCCAACTGTTTGGGCATTTGATGTTATTTTAGTGATGATAAAATCGTCAAAGGAGAGAAAACTTACCACTGCAAAAGTGGAAATCACAGATGATGACATGTGTTTTAAATAAACTAAAAATCAGCTTTTTAACTTTGAATAGCCAAGATCTTGTGAAGCTTCAAACAAAGTTTGGGAAAACTTTTCACTACGAGGATAGAGTAGTAAAATTCCATATGGTAAAGTCATAACAATGTGAGAAACAATAGCGCGAAATAAACCTTCATATGAAGCAGAAAGTGCGCCAAAAAGTAAAGATAAAATAATTGCCATTGAAACTGCAGTAATCACATCTGGATTAATAAGGGGAATATTAGAAGTTAAATTAACATATGTTTTAGCACTTTTATTTTTTTGTCTTCAGAGCGAAAAAACAGTAAGTAGTGATAAACTAACTACCACAAAGGAAGTAATAAGGGCGATAATGATAGAATTTAAAAGCCCACTTGCAAAACTTTCAGTGCTCAAATCATCAAAAGCTTTCAAAGAAAACTTATTTCAACTAGTAGAAACGAAACCTTTTTTTGAAGGCGCATTAAATGCAAATATGCTCCCTGTAAAAATCGGGATATAAAAAATAATTAATAAAATTCAAATGTAGGATTTTTTTAAAATCTCATTCTTGTGAAAAAAATCAATAATTTTAGTCATATTTGAATCCTTTTATTTTCATAATAATAATTGGTGTTACATAAATTAATGCATATATTCCTACAAAAACTAGCAAAGTAATCAATACTAATGAGGAAACACGTGCTAAATCAAAAGGATTGGCTGCATTGGCACTATTGTTAATTAAATTTCCAATTAATTGATTTTGTGAACCATTTGGTAATAATTTATCTGAGATAACAATTGAAGTAGCCGCCATTAGGAAAACTAGGGCAATTCCAGAAAAAATTGCTTTAATACTATAAGGAACTACAACTTTAATTAGTGATGAAAATTTATTATAACCTAAATCGGATGAAGCCTCTAAAAGTGAAATTGGCATATCACGGAAAACTGAATATAAAGGTAAAACCATAAAAGGGAAATTTAAAAAAATTAGACCAACTAGTAAAAAATAGTTATTATTAAGATCACTTTCATCAAAGAGAGCTAAAAAAAGTGCCCGCAAGGAAAAAACCTTAGCAATTGTAAAGATAATTAGTGGTGAAATAATCAGCGAAAGTGAATAGATTTTGAAGACTTTTGACTTTGATCTAACAATAAATCAAGCATAGGGAAAAGCTAAAATCAAACAAATAAAGGCACAAATAATGCCAACAAGTACCGATCTAAGAATAATTATTCAAGTGGTTTTATCTTTAATAAGAGTAAAATTGTCAAAATTTTGGTGATTTTGAGACACCGGTGTGACTGCTTTAATAAATAACAAAATTAAAGGAATCACTATAAAAATCAAAGCAAAAATAAGATAAGGAATTACTAAAGAAAGTCGTAAATTAAGTGATGAGACTCATTTTTGATAACTTAATTTTAAGTTAAATGTCTTCATTTTCCTTCTTCATTAAATGAATTGCATCATCATCTCATTTTAAAAATACTTTAGTTCCTTTTGCATAAAAGTCATTAGTTTCAACGTGAACAATTTGACCTTTGATATCGACATCTACCTGATAATATGATCCTTTGTAAATATTAGAAATAATTTCTCCACTAAAGAAACCAGATTCTAAATCAATATCAATATCTTCTGGACGAATAAGGGCGTCAAGAGCTTCTCCAGGTGCAAATTCTTTGTGAATAGTATAAACTTGCTCGCCAAGGATTTCTACCTTGTTACTTGTAATAAATTTTGCTTCAAAAAAATTAGAATCACCTATAAAATTAGCCACTCATTTGTTGATAGGGTAGTCATAAATTTGTCTTGGTTCATCGTATTGAGCAATTTTACCATTACGAATAATAGCAATTTTATCTGATAGCTGTAGTGCTTCATCTTGATCATGAGTAACAAAAATGAAGGTAAGACCTAATTTTTGTTGAATTTCTTTGAGAAAAATTTGCATTTTTCTTCGAATTTTAGCATCAAGAGCTGAAAGTGGCTCATCTAATAAGACAATTTCAGGTTGGATAACTAATGAACGAGCTAATGCAACGCGTTGTTTCATACCACCAGAGAGTTGATTAATTGATTTATTTTCATTGCCGGTAAGACCTACAAGTTCAATAATTTGCTTGATTTCTTCATCAATTTCAGTTTTAGTTATTTTTCTTGTAAGATATTTTTTTTCGAAATTTTCTACTTTACTAGCAACATAATTTTCCCAATTAGAAAACTTAAAATCTGAATCATCAAGTTTATTTTGTATTTTTTGTCTTTCCTTTTCTGTTAAATTGGGATTTTCTAATTGTTGTTCTAAATCATCTTGTAATTTAGTTAATTTGGCAATTTTTTGATTTTGTAATTTAATTCACTGCTGTTTTTTTTGTTCTAATTTATCAAGAATTTGTTGCGAAATATCTTCTTTTTTCTTCGGATAGCGCTTTAATTTCAATCCAAACTCAATGTTACCACGCACTGATAAATGAGGAAAAAGTGCATAATCTTGAAAAATAGTAGCAGTGTCTCTTTTATGAGCCGGTACATCTTTGATATCGATACCTTCAAATTTAATCTCACCACGAGTTGTTCATTCAAAACCACCTATTAAACGTAAAATGGTAGTTTTCCCAGATCCTGAAGGCCCTAAAAGTGTGACAAAATCACCTTTTTTGATGTCTAAATTAATTTGGTCTAGAACCTTTTTTTCACCAAATTCTTTATCAACATCAACAAGTGAAATAATAATTTCATCTTTTTTTATAATATTATTCATTAAAATAAATTCTCCTAAAATATCAATTTATCTTTGTTAAAAAGTTGATAAAAAAATATTATTAACAATAATATAAATTACTATTTATTACTAAAAAACTTCATTTTTGAAGAATTTGTATAAAATATTCTTCTCTAATGAAGAGAAATGGGGAATTTATCAAAAATATCTTGGCTTGTTTGTTCAAGAAAAAAAGGTAAATCACAATAAGATAATTTACTAATTTTATATAATTTATAAATATATAAAAAAATTTTTCCTAAATCCATAATTTGTAAAATTATAATAAAAAAATTGGACTTTTATTATAATTTTTTTATCTTTTTTTCAAACTATTATTTTTAAATAAATAAATTTTTAATAAATTGCAATTAGAAAACTAAAAAACCTATAAATTTATAGACTTTTTAATAATAAAAATTTTTTAGTGCTAAAATCAATAATATAATAAGTTAATTTTAAAGGGGGAATATGAAATTAAAAAAATTAATTGTTGGTAGCCCTATAGTTTTGCTACCTAGCGCTATAATTGCAAGTTGCACACCAAATCAATTTAGCTCTGTTGAACTTAGAAAGCAATATCATCAAAATAATGCTGAATACAATAACAAAATTAAAGAGTTTGGCAATAAATTGAACCAACTAAAAACCAACTATCAAAAAGCAAAAACTGATGATGAAAAAACAAAAATTGAAAACTCAATTTTTGATCTTTATTTTCAATCACACCAAATTTTAAAACCTTTGGTACAAAGATATAATTATTTATTTAAACTCTTACGTGATGCTGAAAAGCGAGAAAATTCAACACTTAAGACCATCAAAATTTTTCACTCAAATGATGAACATGGTCGACTAGAATTTAATGATGGTAAGTTTTCACGTTATGCCGGATTAGTAGAAACCTCAAAATATTTACAAGATAAACAACGTGATTTGTTAATCTCTGCTGGTGATCTAATTCAAGGACTACCACTTTCTGATTCAGATAAAGGAAAAACAATGGCTGAGGTTGCAAAATTCATGGGTTATGACTCAATTGCTGTAGGTAATCACGAATTTGACTATGGACTGGATTGAATTTTGCAACTTAATAAACAAGTTTCGCAAGAAAATCATGGTGTTAAAACACCTTTTATTTCAGCTAATATTTATTATCGTGACTATAGTAATTCTCAAGAAAAACCTCAAAATTATGAGCAATCCAAAGTAGGAAAAAGAGTTTTCCAACCTTATATTATTAAAGAATTATCAAATGGAATTAAAGTGGCTATTTTTGCACTTACCACTCCTGATACAGTCTTTACCAGTCATCCACGAAATTCTCAGTTAGTTGAATTTCGTGATCCAGTTTCTGAAGCTGAAAAGGTAATTGGCGAAATTCGACAACAACATCCAGGTGTTAACTTTATTATCTCTAGTGTCCATTTAGGAATTGGGCGCAACAATGTTAAATGAACATCAGAGTATCTCGCTCGTAATGTAAAAAGTGATTTAAATTTAATTATTGATGGTCATAGCCACACTTATGTAGAAATTAATAAATCTGCCGCTCCTGAGAAAGATATATATTTGACTCAAACTGAGGCTTATACTAAATATCTTGGCGACCTTGATGTTACACTTGATACTCGTAGCGGTAAAATTGTTGAGGTACATCAAGTTTTGAGAAATATTGATCAAATTGAAATTTACAATTCTGATTATCCAAGCAAATTAGTATCCCGTCTTAAAAAAGCATTTAGTAAAGAAAACTCTGTTGTTGCTTTTTCCACCCCGCAAGCTTTTGAACATGTCAGTGTTAAAGAAATTGAAAATACACCCTATGCAATCGGAAGAGTGGTGGCAACTGGGCTTGGAGCTTTGACAGCCAACTCCCTAGCCTGAGGATTTCAAAAAGAAAAAGCTTGAGAATCCCACAGTGGTTATGAAGCTGCAACAATTGATAATTCCATCGGCCTTATGAATGGTGGTGGACTACGTGCAAATCTAAAACAAGGAGATATTACTCGCGAAGAAGTTTTAGCAATTAGTCCTTTTGGTAACCGAATAGTAACAGTGCGACTCAAAGGTGATGTTTTAAAACAAGCACTTGTTTATGGTTTATCTCGTGGTCGTTCAGGTGGTTTTGCTCAACTTTCTACCAACGTCAGTTATAATGTCAAAGTTGAAAAAGGCTTAAGTGAAAAATCTGAAAAAGATCAATTTATTTGAAAACCTATTGCTGATAGCATCAAGATTAATAACAAAGCCATCGATGAAAACAAATACTACTATCTCACCACAAATGATTTTATAACTGCTGGTGGTGATGGTTATAAAATGTTGGATTTAAATGCTAAGGATGCTAAAATTGAATTAGCTTATGAAGGTGAAAAATATATTGATGTTTTGATTAATTTTGCTAAATTAATTAGTGATCAATCTAAAAATTCTTCATTAAAAAGTGAAAATTTTGAACACAAAATTGAAGATTTTGCCAAAGGTGAAATATTTAAAAATCAAAAAGTAGAAATTCCTAGCGCTGCTGAAACCCAAACTTTAGCCGAACCTAACAATAAAGGTGCTTAGATTTTAAAGTTAGCATTTAAGCAAACAAAAAAATCAAGATTTTTAGTCTTGATTTTTTTGTTTTTTTTAACTTTTGCCTTTATTTTTAAACACTTTTAGCGGTTTTCTATAATTTTTGTGAGGATTAAAAATGATAGCCGTCGTTGATAACAACACCAACAAAATTGAGTAAGCAATAAAAGCGTAAATGGTTGCAATTGTTGCTAAATATGTTAGAAAAATAATAATTAATGAACTTGTTATAATTCTAATAGTAAGGGAAATACCGTTTTGTTTATGAAAGTTTTCCTTATCAAATAATTGAAAACTCACTGTATAAAATAAGGAAATAAAAAGTGAAAACAAAAATTGTTGAACTGAAATAATAATTACAAATACGATTAAATTAATAATATCTTTTTTAACAAAAATAAGACTTAAAACTCAAATAAAACTCGAGAGTGACATTAATGCCAAAAGTCAACTAATAGAGATATTTTTAAGTTTGGAAACCCAAAATTGCAAAAGTGAAGCAAGCAATGAAACACTAGAAAAGATAATACTTAAATAAAAACCTCATTCTTGAACTGAGTATTGGGGAAATAATTTAAACATTTGGGGTAAGCCTGAAGTTCGTGGATACAAAATAATTCCAATAATTAATGAACAAGATAGAATAAATAATCAATTATGTTTAAATTTATAGGTTTTTTGATCGTTGTTAATAGTTTTATTTGCAACAAAAACTGTTTTTTCACTGCTCATTTTAATTCAAAAATATAAAAATCCCGAAGTTAAATAAGTAAGAATATTAAAAATAATCATGTAATAAAAATCAAAATATTTGTAAACAAAAAAAGATAAAATTGGCGATATAACAAAACCAATTGCTGTAGCCAATGAGGTAGCAATATTAATTTTTTTAAGTTGCTCATTGTTCTTGGCAATATAATAAACAATATTTTTGATATAAATAAATCGAAATGAATGAATAAAACCAACTGTTGATGAAACCACTATTAGGATAATAGAAAAACTAAAATTATTTCGAATAATAAAAAATAACAATACCGAACTAGCTAGAACAAACGCACTAATTAAATCACAAAATAAGAGTATGGTTTTGTCCTTAATTTTTTTAGTTCTATTAACTATTAATTGACTAAAAAAATAAACTATTATTGAAGGTAGTTGAATCAATAAATAAAGAATGGATACTAGCCAAAAATCACCAGTTATTTTATAAATATATAATGATGAGGCAAATTTAAAAGCTTCTGAACCAATAAGCGAAATTGAAAGGGATGTTGTATATTTGTAAAAATTAGGTTTAAAAGTCGTCATTTAAAACAGCAATGATAAACAAAATATATACAACATTTTTTCAAAAAATAACTCTGGTGTCAAGATTGTTTTTCTTGATTGGTACTATAACGAAAATGCTATTATCTTGATTTTTAAAGCTTTTATTATCTTTATTAATAGTTTCAACTGAAATAAAGTATTTTGTTAATTCTGTCTGAATGCAATTGTTTTTGTCTTCATTTTCAAAAGAGAAATGGGGTTTTTGTACTAAGGGAAAAGTAATATCATAATTAAGGGGTAGCAACACAGGTGATAAATTTAGTTTAGTTTTAAGATCTTGTTTATCCTCATGGCTAATTAATTTATATAATGACCAAATTGTAGTGATAATTGATTCTTCACTGTTAAAGTTTGATATGAAAAACTTGTGATAATTACTAGAAATTTGAGCTTTAATTTCTTCTCTTTTTGCAAGTAATTTATTCATAATTTTAATCATTTTATCAATATCTTTGTTTAACAAGAAAAAATCATAAAATGATTTGATAAAGTGTATAATTTGTGCATACTTTGTATCTACAAAAGTTTCAAACATATTTAGTTCATCCAAAATAATTACCAACATTTTGTCATAATTATAGTATTCAAAGATGAAAAAACTATTTCACAAGCAAGTTTGTAAAAAATTTAAAGCTTGATTGCTAAAAATGGTGTTTTTATCAATTTGCTTAACTCATTTTTGCAATTGAGAAAGCGATCTTGTTAATTTTTCCTGACGATTATGAGGAAAAAATCTGCTATTTATGTAGGAAAAAGCTAAAATTTTTTGAATAATTGCAAAGTTTTTTTGAATAATTTTAATAAATTGAAAATCAGTTTTTTCTAAATAATCAAGAGGTATTTCTTCAAGCAAAATAAACTCTAAATTAATATTGTTAAAACTAAATATACAAAGGTTATCGTCTTGTTTTACTATCTCAAATGATTGGTGATTGTTGAGATATTCAATAAATTTTTGCTTAACACTCATTCTAGTGCTATTTGTAAAGCAAAAATCAAGATCTTTAGGCTCTAGTTCACTAGTTTCATTATAATCAAAAATATAACTACCTTTAATTACAAGATTAACCTGGTTTTCTAGTGATTTAGTGTTGTTGAAATCAAATAATATTTGACTAATTAAACTAATTGTTGTTTTCATATATGAAAGATTAAAAAATTATTAATAATAAGGAATAATGTGAATATGGGTATGAAAAATACTTTGTTCTGCAACAGATTCATTGTTGCTTAACAATTTAAAACCTTTTGCACCAAATTTTTTGACAAATTCAAGTGCTAGTTGGCGAGCTTTTAAAATTAAATAAGTTAAATCTTCATCGCTAATTTCATATAAATTGCGAGAATATTTTTTAGGGACAACTAAAAAATGACCTTTGCTTACTGGAAATTTATCCATAAAAGCAATTACTCTATCATCTTCATAGATAATTTGAGATTCAAGTTCACGATTAATTATCTTTAAAAATAAGTCTTTATTTTCTTGCATGTTTCACCTAATTACTATCTAATTTAATAGAAGAATCAACAGTTTTAATAGTATAACCAAGACCTTCAAAGAATTTTTTGGCATCACCAAAAATAGTATTTTGGTCTGCTAAATAAAGAGAATATGCTAAACGCATTTTTTGCTCATCAGTTTTTCAAGGAGTATTATCTAATGAAAAATAAACCTTAGTTTCGCCTTTATCTGAGGTAACTGCTTTGTCAAATAAAGGTGCTAATTTATTAACATATTTGACCTCAATTTTGTCAAAATTGCTATTAACACTAGTTACACCATCACTGATTTGTTCAATATCTTTTCCAGCTTCAGGAAGATCAGGATTATAGAAAACTGCATTGTCATTTCAATTAATTGCTACAGAATAGTGGGTTTTAATGCCATCATTAAAGCTAATTTCCACTATTGCTGTTGCAGAGCGATTATCTGAGTTTAAATTTGGATAAACACGAACTATTTTATAGGTATTTGAAGCACCTTTAATTGATAAATCACTGATTTTAAGTTGGAATTTATTATTTTTTTTGTCAAAACTATCATTTAAAACAACAGGATATAGTTTAATTGCGTTGATTTGTTGATGTTTAGCTAAATTTTTCGCTGATAGAATTCTCTTAGTCTGTGGATCAAAAAAACCAGATTTAATTTCACCTTGAGACATTAAAAATGAAAGTGAATAATCTAAATCTCCACCATTTGATCCTTGATTATACAAAATGCCACTATAACCTAATAATTTGCTAGAATCGATGCTATCATTAATTGCGAGTTTTTCAAAACTTTCTTCTTTACGAGTGCTTTTAGAATTAATATTATCGCTTCTTAAAAAATTATTAAAAGTGTTTAAATCTTTGACACGAAGTTGACTAAATGTACTAATGTCTAAAGGATCGCTAGATTCAAATTGTCAAACTTGTGCAGGTTGTTTGCTCAATAATAATTGAATAAGGAAAAAATCTTTTGACTTAGGATCAATGCTTTGAAAAATTTGTTGTGAACTAAAGGAAGCATTAGCTCCAATTCCATCTTTGTAGACTTTTGAAGTTGTAATTTGTGACTCATTTAAGTTAATTAGGTAGTTCTTGACTAAAATCATCTTGTTGATAATAGTTTGAATACCTGTTGCAAAATTTTTGTATAAAATTTGGAATCCTTGTTCATTAAATTCTTTATTATAGCCAGCTTGAGTGGTAAGAGTAGCAAAATCAACACTAGTAATTGCATTATTTTCTCTTAATTGTGATAGTAAATTCAAACTATATGTAGGGTTTTGAGCAATTTGATACTTTTGATAAAAATCAAAAGTATCTTTAGCTTCTTTATAAAAAGGAGAATTAGTATTATTAAAACTATCTAGCACTGATGCACCATCAGAATAAAAATTTTGTGACAAAATGTTAGCAACATAAGCATTTTCGATAAAATCTTTAGTTTCTTGGGAAGCTAATTTACGATTTTCTTCTTCTCTTTGACCACTTTGCACATTAATTCCACAAGATATAAAAGTGGCAATAGTTGGTAGTGTGGCAAGACTAAGAAGTGATCACTTTTTTCAACTTTTTTTCATTATTTTTGTCCTTTTCTAACAGAAAATCTAGTTTCTAAATCATCTAAAATTGCTTGTCTTGCTTCTTTATCTGGCACTTTTGTCAATTCTCAACGTTCTTTAGTTTTATCATATTTAAAATCAGCGTTGGAATTATTCAGTGTTACCTGAGTAATATAATTTTGCAGTTTGGAATTAATTTGGAGCACTTGATCTAAAATATAAAAATTTAAATAATTATTAGAGCTTTGTGTTACAGAATTAAGAAAATCATTTTTGGCGGATTCGCTAATATTACCTAAATCTTTTACCAAAGTTTGCTTAAAACTATCATCTGTGATGACAAGTGCTTGAATAAAGTCATTGTTGGTAATACTTGAAAAAATTTGTGCAATATCAATAGTCGAATTAATAGAAGAGTCAATTTGATTATTAGCTTTTAATTGTAGTTGCTCTTTGATTATTTTAGCAAATTGTTCATAAGTATCAATTTTGTCATAAGCAATAACTTTAAGTCCTTTAGAATCTAAAGCTATTTTTAATTGATTAGAAATTTTATAAATAGTTTTTAAGCGATCATCTGAGTCAGAAGCTGCAAAAGTTTTTTGAAAAGCTTTACCAGCTTCACGTAATTGGTTTTCACTTAAACCTTGAATAAAATCCTTTAATTTACGGTTAATTTCTTTGATTTGACTTAAATCTTTACCCTTAAGAGTAGATGTTTCAGGAAGTAAATTTTCATTGTTTTTGAAAACATATTTTTTAATGTTTTCAAAAAGTGTTTTGCTTAAAATTTGACTATTGTCTTTAGGACTAAAAATGTCATCTAGAAAAGCTAAAATATAGCTGGCATCATTATTATTGAGAACACCTTGAGCACTAGCCAAAGGAAGTTGACCTAGATTTTTAGCACGATTTTTATTGCCATCATAATCTAATGTGGTTAGTAAAATCTGATCATTTTTATTTTGGTCAACGTCTTTAGATAAACCACCTTGAAATTTTTCCAGCAGTTCTAAATTATTGTGCACTTCATTAGTTGTAGCTGTTTGATCAGAAGGTTTAATTGGTTTGTAGGCTAAAAGTTGTTCTAAAGCTGTTTTATCAACACTTCAAGCATTTTTAAAATCTTGTGCATTAGGTTTGGCATTAATGCTAACTTGAGAAATATTGAAAAATTGGAAGTTATTTTTCAAAGGTGCATTGGCACTAAAATATAACTCATCAATAATATTTTTAGGATTAATATATTTTTTAATAAATGATTTAGTAATAAAAACTGCAACTTTTAAGTTTTTATCATCTTGATTATTGGTATTATTTTTTTGTCCACTTGCATTAACAATGTTTGCAGATTCAGCATTTTGACCAACTACGATGATATCTTTAAATAATTTGTCACCTTTTTTAAAGACAATATTACCATTTTCGTCTTTAATATCATCTTTGAGAATTCGATTTTCTATGTCATTAAGTGTAAAAGTTGTATCAAAAGTCAACTTAAAACGTGCAAAAGCAGTATCAACAGCTTTGCTAATGGCTAAACTATCAAGCGCTTGTTCAAAATTAACAGCACCATTATATCTAGAATCTGTGTTTAAATATTTGTTAAATTCGCTTTCTCAATTATCAAAACCAAAAGTGCGTTGATATCTAGAGCGCTCATCTTCTAAAAATTTTTTTTCAGATTCACGAATTTCAGCAAAACTTCTAATAGTAAATCTTCTTGAATTGCCTTGAGTCTCAGATGTATTTGTATTTTCTCAAGCAGCATTGAAAACCTTAGAAGCTTCATATTCTTGGTTGTATAAGAATTCGATTAACGATTTTTTTGCTTTATCTAAATTTTCTCTTTGCACATTTGAATCAGATTTATAATTGCTTAAAATTGTGCCAATTGTTAAATCCTTGTCACCTTTTGGGCTTGAAAAAGTTACACCTACCTCCTGAGGATCTCTCAACTTACTAATGGTAGTTGATTGTGAGGCAGCAGAGATAGGAATTCCAATTCCAAGACCTAAAACCAAAGCAAAAGCTGATACACCTAAAAGTGAATAGGAAACTTTTGCCTTTGTAGATAAAGGTTTTTTTTCTTTTGGTGCCTTAGCATCCTTGTTATCAGAGTTTAATTTAGCAATTTTTTTAAAAATATCTTGTTTTTTCATTCTTTCTTGCTTCTTTCGGTTTATTTTCTTTTAATTTTGTATAATTTTACTAAAATTTTAATAAATTGATTATATTAAACTATGTAAAAAAAGAAAACATTTAAATTTGATAATGTTTTGCTTAATAAAATTGGCTTGCTTTTAAAAATATTACTTTAAAATTATAATTTATTTATCATTAAATATATAATAAAAAAGGTTAAATAGTGCTATGAATAAAAAGAAAATTGTTTTTTTAGATCTTGATGGAACACTTTTAGATATCGGCTATGGTGTAACAGCAAATATGTCTAATATAAACAAAAAAGCTGTCCAAAAAATATCACAAAATTACACTATTGTAATTTCTACTGGTCGCAAACTAAGTGAAAAAATCAAAAAAATTGGCCAACAAATTAATGCCAAATATTATATTTGTCAAAATGGAGCTAACATTTTTGATAAAAATTTTAACCTTTTAAGAAAGTATGAAATTACAGATATTATTGCAAACGATGTCATCAAATTAGCTTTTGATAATAAATCAACTGTGGCTTTTGATGAAAAATATATCTACGGCGATGGCTTATGAAAAACAATTTTTTCTTTTTTTGCAGAATTTAAACCAAGACCTATTAGCTTAATTGAAGTAAAACAGATTCAAAAAATACTAATAATTTCGGCTTACAAAAGTCGCATCAGAATTATCAAAAACATCCTAAAACAAAGGTATCAAGAACAATTACAAGTCTCAATTTCAGGCAAAGGTTTTGCTTTAGAAATCACTAATAGTCAAGCTTCAAAAGGCAAAGCTGCAAAATTTATTGCAGAATTAGAAGGAGTGGATTTAAAAAACACTTTTCACATCGGTGATTCAATGAATGATGCTTCTTGTAGTGGAATTATTGGTAATCTAATTGCCATGAAATCAGGATCAAAAAATTTACAAAAAATAGCAGATAATGTTGGTTTTGCCAAATATGGTGGGGTTGCAAAAGCTATAGAAAAATTTATTGATAAAAATATTTCAGTAGCAGTTGTTGGCCAATATGGTAGTGGAAAAACCACCTTTTTAAAGGAAGTTGAAAAATTTGGATATCAAGTTTTATATACAGATGATTTTTTTGCCTCTTGCTACCAAAATGGTAATCCTTGTTATTTTGTAGTAAAATCTATTAATGAAGATTTTGTTACTACTGATTATGTAAAAAAAGATAAAATCCGTGATTTCATGCTAGAAAAGAAGGAAAATAAAGACTTTTTGGAAAAAAAGTTGTATAAAATCCTATCAAATCATCTAAAGAGTAGACGATATGATTTTGTAGAAATTCCTAATTTATATACAAAAAACGCTAATTTTACAGAATTTTTTCAAAAAATTGTTTTAGTTTCTACTAACCCAGAACAAAGACAAAAAAATATTTTAAACAAAAATGTAGCTCTAAATGTTTCTCAAAAAAATGAACAACTCAACCAAATTGTTTATAAAAATATAGATTTTGAAGTTCATGGTGATGAATGAAAAAATCCAGAATTTTTTAATCATTTTTTTAATGAAATTTTCAAATAAAAAAATAAAAAAGTTGTATAAATATGAACAAATACTTAGTGATAAACCAACAAAATATTACTCAAATTGATTTAAAAATCCTCCTTTATTTTTACCAACCAATCATCAAAGATAAAGGGTTTTTATTATTTCATTATTTTTTAAGTATTAAAAATTCATATGTAAATTTTGAATACTTAAATCGCATTTTTCAAATAAATAAAACTGAATTTGAAAAATATAAAAAAATCTTTATGGTACTCGGTTTAATAAAAACTTTATATAATAAACGTGAAGCACAATATATTATCCAGATTGAAAAACCATTATCAATAGCACAAATAAAAAAAAATCCTTATATCTATAACTTAATATCTGACAATATTACCAAACCATTGTTAGAAGACTTGATTAATAATATTGAATCACAAGAAATTGACTTAAGTGCTTATGAGGAATTGTCTGAAAACTTTTTTGAAATTTTTTCTCCCGAAAACTTGCAGCAAGACAATGATGATTCTGAAAATATTGATTTTAATAATTTAAGTCACAAAGAGGCAAAACAAAAGTTAAATTCTATTCAATATTATCGCTTCTTAACTAATTCAGATCCTAGACCTAGACTTAAAAATTTATTTGTAAAATTTAAAAATTTAGGTTTTTCACAAGCTGGTATCAATCATACTTTAGAATTTTGTCATAAAGTTAATAAAAATGGTAAGCAATTTAATATCAAATACTTTAGTAAAATTTTAGATGATTTTTACAAAGACAACATTATCACCTCAAATGAGGTACTTCTAGAATTAGAAAATACCTATCGCTACAAAAATATTAATCAAAATGTTCTCGAAATTGACTCTAGCTACAATAGTTCAGTAAAAAAAATAATTTTCAAAACCAACAATGATAATGATTCGGATAAAGAAGATAATGATAAATTTACAGGTTCATTGTTTCAAGGTATAAATGATGGTGAAGGTTGGGTATAATGAATGTAGATTCTATAAAATATTTAAATAAAAAAATAGACATCGACGTTCAGAAAATATGGAATGATCAAAAAGTTCAATTAGTGGTCAAAGAATTAAAAGTTAGCTTTCAAGAATTTGAAGAAAATATTTTTTTATTTTTACTATTAATCAAAAATAATTCAGAAACCGAAATTAAAATTATCAGAAATAGCGATGGTAATTTAATTCGAAAAATTAGTATGCTTAAAAAAATTAGCAAAAGTTATGATCACAATCTGTTTTATACTGAAGTTAGTTTTCAAGAATACTATAAAATTATAGACTTTTCTAAAACAATAGAAAAAAAATATCCTGATTTGATGCAAAAATTTGCATACTATAAAACTAAATTGAAAAACATAATGGAGAAAAATAGATGAATTTTTTGATATGGTAACACTAATCAAGAAGCGCGCACTTATTTATTAAAACTTTTAGCTGTTCTTTTTGCAAAAAATAGCAACAAAACTGTTGCATATTTTAATATAGATGAATTTGCACTATGGTTTACAAATACCAACAAAAAAGAACAATATTACTTGCCAAATGTCTTAAAAAATGTTGATGTTTTAATTTTTGAGTCTATAAACCAAAACATCATGAATAGTTGAGTGTTGACTATTATAAATCCTATTTTACAATCAAGATTAATTAGTGAAAAAATAACCTTATTTGGTTCTCCAGAATTAATTGAGGAACTCACTAACGCTATAAATTACAAGATTGATCTAGCAAATAGGCAACAAGCTAAAATTTTTGTGGAATTAATAATCAGCAATTCCAAAACCATTAATTTTTAAAAATGTTTTATTTTAAAGACATATTTTAAAAATTTAGTAAAATTCATATCTTAAAGAAAACAAAATAAAGGAGTATTAAAATGTTGGAAATTAAAGATCTTTCGAAAGTTTTTGCTGATAAAAAACTATTTGAAAATGCCAATTTAAAATTTGTTGAAGGAAATACTTATGGTGTAATTGGTGCAAATGGTGCCGGAAAATCAACTTTTTTAAAAATTTTATCAGGACAAGTAGAATCTACATCTGGACAAATTCTTGTATCGCAAGGACAAAGAATTTCTGTTTTATCACAAAATCACTTTGAATTTGATGATTTTAATGTTACAGAGGTTGTCATCATGGGAAACAAACAACTTTATGACATTCAGCAAGAAAAAGATGCAATTTATTCAAATCCAGATGCAACTGAGCAAGACTACACAAGAGCTGGTGAACTAGAAGAACAATATGGTTTGTTAGGTGGTTGAAATGCTGAAAATGATGCACAAATTCTTTTATCAGCACTTGATGTGCCCAAAGAATTTTGAAATACACAAATGAAAGATTTAAAATCCTCACACAAAGTTAAAGTTTTACTTGCAAAAGCGCTTTTTGGTGAACCTGATATTTTAATCATGGACGAACCTACTAACCACCTTGACATTAAAGCTATTAAATGACTTGAAGAATTTCTAATTAACTATAAAAATATAGTTATTATAGTTAGCCACGATAGTGATTTTCTTGATCAAGTTTGCACTCACATTGTCGATATTGACTTTGGTGAAATTAAGTTATTTACTGGAAATTATACTTTTTGAAAACAGTCTTCAGCACTAATGAACGAAATGCTCAAAAATAGTAATGCTAAAAAAGAAGAACAAATAGCCAAATTACAAGCCTTTATTGCCAAGTTTTCTGCCAATGCTTCCAAATCAGCACAGGCTACCTCAAGAAAAAAATCTCTTGAAAAAATTCAACTTGATGAAATTAAACCCTCTTCTCGTAAATATCCCTTTATTCGTTTTAATGTCTATCCAAGACCTGGAAAACAAATTTTAAATGTTGAAAATCTCTCTTATGTTAACCCAAAAACTAATGAAGTCATTTTTGAAAACATCTCATTTCAACTTCTTCCTGGCGAAAAGCTTGTCATTTTTGGTGAAGATGACTTGGTCAAAACCAAATTATTAGATATTTTAGCTGGCAAAGAAGAGGCTACCAGCGGGCAAATTAGTTGAGGTAGCACTATTAATTTTGACTATTTTCCAGCAAATCATGATCAATTTTTTAGTGATGATTCAGATTTAATCACCTGATTAAGTAAGTGACCACTTAATAATAGTTTAGAAGAAAATAAAGACAATTCCGATCATAGAATGCGAAGTTTTTTAGGTCGTATGCTCTTTAGTGGCGATCAGGTTTTTAAAAAAGTTAAAGTTACTTCAGGTGGTGAAAAAGTTCGGCTTATGTTTTCAAAGCTAATGTTAGGTGAGTCCAATTTTTTAATCTTTGATCAACCTCTTAATCACCTTGATTCTGAATCAATTGATTCCTTTATTGAAGGTCTAAAAGACTTTGAATCTGGAGCTATTTTTACTACCTACAACCGTGCACTTATTAAAGAAGTAGCAACTGCAATTTTAGATATTCGTGCCACAGGATCCTTCTTTTTCCGTGGTAATTTAGAAGAATATGAGAAAAAAATGGGATTCTAATCAATGTTAAATGATACTATAGTTGCCATTGCCTCTGGACAGGTTAACCAAGCAATTTCAATCATTCGCATCAGTGGTGATAATGCTTTTCAAATTATGGAGCAAATCTTTAGTGGTAAAATTGGCAAATCGCAACAAATTACTTATGGTTGAATTCATGACAAAGGACAAAAAATTGACGAAGTTTTAGTACTTTGATTCGAAGGTAGCAAAAATTTTGTTGGTCAACCAACTGTCGAAATCAATGCTCATGGTGGTGTTTTAAACACCAATATCATTTTAGAGCTAATTTTGTCTACCAAATTAGCTCGGCTTGCAAACCCAGGCGAATTTTCAATGCGCTCATTTTTAAATGGAAAAATGGATTTAGTAAAAGCACAAGCCATCAATGATTTAATCCATGCACAAACTCGAAGTCAACATAGTTTGGCTCTTAAACAATTTGAAGGCCACACCAGCAAATATATCTCAGAATTAATTGTTGATTTAGAAGCTATTATAGGTATTATCGAGGTCAACATTGACTATCCTGAATATGACGATGTTGAAGAAATGACCAGTCAAATTTTACTACCAACAATTGACAAATTAGAACAAAAATTTGCTAATTTGCTCGAGCGAGCTAATCGTAGTAGACTAATTTTTGAAGGTATCAAAGTTACCATCGTTGGTGTTCCTAATAGTGGAAAGTCTTCACTTTTAAACGCTTTATTAAAAGAAAATAAAGCAATTGTTAGTGAAATTGCCGGTACAACCCGTGATGTTGTTGAAGGTAATTTTCAAATTGATAATATTTTATTTAAAGTAAGTGATACAGCTGGAATTCGCAAAGCAAAAGACCAAATTGAACAAATTGGTATTCAAAAAGCCTTTGAACAAATTAGCAAAAATGATCTAATAATTCATGTTATTGATTCGCAAAAAGGATTTGACAAAACAGATCAAGAAATTGCAAGCACTATTACTAATCAAGTATATATTCAAGTGTATAATAAAGCAGATTTAATTGAAGCTAAGCAAAAAAATCAGATTTATATTAGTGCTAAAAACGATGAAATTGAAACTTTAATCTCTGAAATTAAGAAAAAATATCACTTCCTACAAATTGATGACGATTTTGTAAGCAACACAAGACAAATTAGTCAAATTAGAATGGCGCTTATCTCACTAAAAGAAGCAAAAATTGCACTTCTTAATAATTTAGGTCCGGATGTAGCAATTGTTGATATCAGACAAGCTTGAAAAGATTTAAAATCTATTTTGGGTCAAGCAGATGATGAAGATTTACTTGATTCAATTTTTTCAAATTTTTGTCTTGGAAAATAAAAAAAGTGTTTAAAAATGAACACTTTTTTTATTTTTATAAATATTAATTATCTCAATGATATGCAAAAAAGATTGAAAGATATGCACTTAGGATTTGTGTAGATCTTGTGTCTATAATTTGCTTTATTTCCTCAAGGGGTGCTGTTTTTAAATTAGGTTGACTTAATAATTCTAGATATTTATTTTGTATAATCAATTGTTGTCCATTGAGATCTAAAATTTTCATTGGTTGCTTGGAACTAATCCCTTTGACTGTGTAATTATAATTAGTAATTTCTAAAGCATCTTGTTTATTTATATTATTACCTTTTGATGAGTTATCTTTTTTAGATAAAAGTCTTCCATTTCCTATTTTATTGACATAAATATTATATTCTTCTTCTGATTTAAATTTAACTTTTAATTCAGCTGGTTGCTTTTGTGGTAGTATGTGATCAAAAGTCATTTTAATATATGAATTATTATCTTGTTCACGCCCATCATAATAAAGTGGGTTGTTATTTTTAGTTATTTGAATAACTCTTTGAATAATAAATCTTTTAGCATCATCATTGCTCTGTTTTTTGCTACTTGTATGAATAAATTTTTCTTCAAGATTTTGATGGATTCTTGAAATTAAGTTCTTTTCGTATTCAAAATCATCATAAATTTTTTCAACATTAACATTTATAGATGCTAAAAGTTGTTTGTAAATAAAATCTCTTGTTGTTTTTTGTTCGAAATTATTGCTATCATAACCAATAATATCTCCACAAATTCTTTGTATAGAGTTAGTCAATGATTGACCCTCAAAATTAACGTCTCATATTAGTGTAAATCTTTCTATAATAGCAAGAAACTTACTAAACTCTATGTAATTTTTACTTTGATTGCTAAATAAATCAAGTTTTTGAATAATTAAAGTAATTAGTGAAGTAAAAACACTTTTTCTACCGTTATTTGAAAGATTTTTAATTTGTATGCTGATAAATTCATTGTTAAATAATTTGTCTAAATTTTGTTGTTTGTATTTATATTGATTATTATCATTTAGTCAACTTAACATTTCTCTTATATTAAATTTACTTTCATCATATTTAGCTTTACCACTTACATAGTCAAAAATTAAAAGATCATGTAGTAATTCGTGTAAAACATCACTTTTAATTTGTAAATTTTTTTCATAGTAATCAAACAAGTATTGTAGTTTTAAAATAGTTGCTGTTGTTTTGTTGTTATAATTTTTATTAATTTCATCTATTTCGCTAAACATACCATATTTTATAAGGGTTGAATCAACAAAAGTTATAATATTTTTTATATTTTCATCTTGGTCTTGACGAGCATTTTTTCGAAAATACAAATTAAAAGTTTCATTATATTTGTTAATTATTTCATCTTTTTTCTCCTTTTCACCATTATATTTTTGATATATGTAATTTCTAAATAAATCTAGAACTCCTAAAGGTTTACCATATTGATTTAAATTTTGAAAAATTCGAGTAGTCTGTTCATCTTCTTGATTTGTTAAGTAAGCAAAAATAAAAAAAACTTTATTATAAAAATATAAAATAAACTCTTGAAGTTGATCAAAGTTGTTTTTAAATTTATTATCTATAATATCACATATAAAGTTATAATTATCTTTAAAGCGAATATTTTTAATTGAAGATTTGTCACCTTCTCAAATGCTAGATAAATCATTGTAATTATCATCACTTTTCTTGAAATTTTCGATAATTTTTTTTATTTTGTTATAAGATACATATCTTTCAATATTAATGTTTTCAACTTTGTTTCCAAAATGTTGTGAGTATCTAATCAAAGCTATTGTAATTATAATAAGAGAAGTTATTCTTTGCTGCCCATCTAAAATAGCATATGAATGGTTTATTCATGTAAAAATAATGGTATTTAAATAACTAAATGAACAATTACCTTCTTTATTTTTTTCAAAGTCTTCAAAAATAGATTCAAACATAGAACCAATAATAGTGGTATCTCAGACATAAGTTCTTTGAAAAATTGGCAAAGCATAATTACTAGCAGCATCTAAATTAAAAAAAGTATAAATTGATAAGGGTTTTATGTTAGGTTGATTTTTATCATCACCTATGAATCCTTTAATTTTTATATCTATACTTAAGTTTTGTTTTTGTTGTTTTATTTTGTTGTAACTTCAAACATTGCTAAGATTAATGCCAAGATTTTTTTTGAATAATTGGTTAAACTCTTTTATTATTTTATATGTTTTTTCTTTATATTTTTCGCTGAAAAAAAATTCTTCAACTACTTTTTTAAAAAATCTTTTAGATTCTTGTGTTTGGTTATCAAGGTCAAAACGATCCAATAAATATTTACTTTCCCTGCCATCATTTTCTTTATCTGCAATTCAAAATTCAATCAAAATATTCCATCAAAATTTGCCTTCTTGTTTAGTGTGTTCTGTATCTATATTTTCTTCTTTGTATTTAACCAATGTGTTTAAAATATATTTTTTTAAACAATATAACAATTTTACATTTACATATTCTCTAATCTGATCAATAAGTTCTAAATCTGTTTTACCAAGAAATTCAACAAATTTAGAATTAAATTTAAAAGAATTATAGGTTTCTTTTTTTATTAACTCAAAAGATAGCAATGTATCTAAAAATTGTCTTACAGCAGAATAAGATTTTCCAGTTATCATTTGATCTTGTAAATAAGTTACATTAAACTGATTAGAAAGATTAGGATATGTTTGTTTTACTTCTAAAACATCATCACTATTAATATTAGAAATATTGTGTTCAACAAATAAACTAAATTTTTGTATATAAGAATAAATATTTGTGCCAACTATTCATGGTTTATCCATATCAAGCTCTTTTAAAATATCTCTAAATTTTATTATATCTATTTTCATCTCAATTTCCACTTTCTTTATTTTAGTTTTTATTTAAAGAGTTAATATTTTTATTATTTTTAAAAACATATTTTTGAAGCTTTTTTCTTTGTTTTTGTATTTTTTCAAAATATTTTTTCTTAGTTTTTATTAAAATGTCATGTTTTTCAAAAAATCATGTTAAATAATAAGAGTAGAATGTATTAAATTGTTGTTTAAAGATATCATATAAATTATGCAACTCTTCTATTTTGTCTTTTAATTTATCTAGATCTTCAATATTTTGCATTTTCCTATTAATAAAATCTATGCATTTATTAATTTCATTTTCTTGATTTTCATACATGCTGATTTGTGTCCATAAAGTGTAGTAAGAAAAACCATAGTTGAACCAATCATAACTAAATTCATCAAAAAAGGCAATACCTTCTTTAAATATACGTATTAAAATATTTATTATTTTTTCAATATCTGCATCATTGTAATCATTATTATATTCTCATTTTCAAACAAATGTTTTCATAGCTACCATAAAATTTGTTTCATTGAAACCAAGTACATCCGATTTTTTATCATTAATTCATTCTGCTTCTTTTTGATACAATCTATCTTTTGGTACTTCTTCTAAAATTTGAATACATAAATCATCCAAATTTAGATTATATATATTTATATTGTAGTAGAGTTTTGAATAAAGATCAACTCCAGAACCCCTGTAAAGGAAAGTATTTTTTTGATCTTTATTATCTAAACTCATAACTTGTTTTAGCTTTCACTTATGTTGATAAAATCTGCTTCTAATATTTACTGATTGACCAATATAAAAAGGAATCAATTCATTTTCAAAGTTTGGGTGTTTTAAGTAAAGTACATAAATTCCTGAAGTATGATTTGGAATTGTTTTTGTTTCTTTTGCTAAAATTTCTTCAAATCATTTTAATATATTTGGAATTTTAGCTTGAAAAATTTCTGTATTTTTTTTGTCTTTTTCTAGGGCCTGAGCAAAATCTTGTTGTTTTAAATGTACGTCTTGTAAAAGTTTATTAATTGAATATTCATCTAAGAGTCTTGACTCTTTTCCCTCATTTTGCTTGTCTAACAGTTCATCGTCACTTTTATCCTCTATAGCATTTTTATGATCTAATAATTCATCTTTATTATTTTCTTGCTTAAACTTTTTAGCAATATTATTTTTTTTAGTATGTTGTATTCATATTTGCAACAAAAAAATTGCCAACGACAAAATCACTATAAATATTACAAGAACAATTAAAGACATGGAATATCCTTTTTAATTGCTTTAGTTTTTTTAACTATTGTATTGCCTGTTTCCAAATTAATAATTGTTTGAAACAAATGTTCAATTACTTGAACAACAATTGAATTTCCTGCTTGACGATAAAGAGATTCTCTATTAATAATCTTATTTTCAATAAAATAATTCATTTTATCAAAATCTTGATTTCTAAAACCCATTAGCAAAAAAGATTCTCTTGGTGTTATAAAGCGATAATTCAGTTTATTTTTTAATGAATTTTCACTTTTAATTACCCCTGTACTAGGAATACGATCTTGTTTTGTTGTCACTGTATTGATAATAAAATTGTTTGAATTATGAATATGCTTAGATTTTTCAATGATTCTAATTCTTGAAGGAGTTTTGTTGATCAAAGCTTCTTGATTTTCTTTATTATCTTTGCTAAAGTCAAAAATGTGTTCAAAAACCTTCTTTCTTTGAATTAAATCAAGTTTTTTCTCACTAGCTAAATCATCTAAATATCTTTGAAACTCTTTATTATTTGTAAAAGGTAATTTCTTAGGTTTATAAAAAGAGAGTGCAAAGACACGCTCACGTTTTTGGATAGAACCACAATTGATGCCGTTTAAAACAGCTGTAAAAGTTTGATAACCTAATTCTTCAAGATTTTTTAGCCATATTTTGTATTGTGGTAAAAATTTCTTAGATATTAAATTTTTGACATTTTCCATTAATAAATATTTAGGTTTTGTCTTTAATTGTGCTAGTAATTTATAGATATTCCAAACTAATGAGCTAGTAGAATTTTGGTCTAAAATTCCTTTTGCTCTTCCCATATTTGCAACTGATAAACCTTGACAAGGAAAAGAGTAAGTAATAAGATCTGGTTTTAAATTAGCTACTTTGTTAACATCTAAATTTATAATGTCACCTAAGTTGTTAGCACTAATGATTGCAGAGGCCAAAACTTGTTTAAAAAACAAGTCTTTTCGTATAATTTGTGAAGGTTTTTTACTATCTAAGGAAATAACAAATTGTTCTAAAAAACTATTAACCTGATCATGGTTAGTCAAGTTATGTTTTGCAATAATTTTTTTATAATTTTTAAATAAATTATGATGAATTGCACTATATGCAATGATGGCTCGTGCGTCTCACTCGACAGTGCCGACAACTTTGAATTTCACGGAATTATTTTTATTTAAATTAGAAATCGCTTTATGTTGTGCACCAATTCCTGAAAAGGTTTCTAATACTCTAATTTTAGTCATTAGATACCTTTTCTAGCCGATCAAATCTTATGCTATCTATCTTATATATATATATATATATATATATCAAGGGTGTTTAATAAATTAAGTGCCATAATTTTCTAAATTATAATCTGAAATATACAGTTTTTAACTTTTTTTACATAATAAAAATTAAAAAAAGTGTATAAATTTATAGGTTTTTTGTAATTCGATTTAACTTTAAATATAAATTTGAAATAGTGATGAATTAAGTAAAATTTTTATCAAAAATAAAATCTCGGTTTGAATATAGTTAGTCCTTGAGAAAAAGATAACAAATTTGCTTATTAATAATTGAATTATGTGCTAAAATTTTATTGTTTTATATGGCACCATAGCCAAATGGTAAGGCATGGGTCTGCAACACCCTGATGTACCGGTTCGAGTCCGGTTGGTGCCTCCATTAAAACGAATGCGCCCGTAGCTCAATTGGACAGAGTGTTTGGTTACGGCCCAAAAGGTTGAGGGTTCGACTCCTTCCGGGCGCGCCATATACATTTTTTATAATGTACCATTTTTCAGGTTTTACCTGATTTTTTTTTAAAATAATTAAAAATAATATGTAAAAAAAATGAGTAGCAAAAATGAAAAAAGAAGAAAAATACATTGAATATCTAATAAGTTGAATTAAAAAACAAGTAGAAAAAGCTAATAAAAAAGGTGTAATTTTTGGTCTTTCAGGTGGAATTGATTCTGCCTTAGTTGGTGTGTTAGGCCAAAAAGCTTTTCCTTATAATCATCTAGGTGTGATTATGCCAATTAGAGATATGGAAGCTGACAAGCAAGATATTGAAAAATTAGCTAATAAATTTAATATTAAAACTATCGTAGTTGATCTATTACCGACATTTACCTCAATTAAAAATACTTTAAATTTAAACAGTAGATTATCTATTGCTAATATACAACCAAGACTAAGAATGACAACCTTGTATGCTCTTGCTCAAGAATACAACTATTTGGTATTGGGAACTGATAATTTAGTAGAAATGTACATAGGTTATTTTACAAAATATGGCGACGGTGGAGTTGACTTGCTACCGATAGTAAATTTAACAAAAACCCAAGTTTACAAAGTTGCCAAACATATAGGGGTAGTTGATGAAATTTTGACAAAAGCACCCTCAGCTGGTCTTTGAGAAAATCAAAAGGATGAAGATGAAATGGGCTTTAGCTACAAAGATTTTGATATTTTTTTAAAAAATCCAGAAAAGTTGTCTGCTAAAAAACGTCAAAGAATTGAATACCTACACAAAATAAGTGAACATAAAAGAAGTAGAATACCACAACCAAAATTAAAGATGGAGGACTAAAATGGCTGGACATTCAAAGTGAGCAAATATTAAACACAGAAAAGGTGCCCAAGACGCACTTCGAGCAAAAATATTTAATAAATTTTCCAAAGAAATTATGGTTGCTGCTGCAAAAGGTGGACCTGATTTAAATTCCAACTCAGCATTGAGAATGATTGTTGCAAAAGCGAAAGCGAAATCAATGCCTAAATCTAATATTGAAAAAGCAATTGCAAAAGCTACTGGAAGTACAAGTGATGCTGCCAATTTTAAAGAAATTATTTATTCTGGTAATCTAGCCCACGGAGTAAGTGTAATTGTAACAATCTTGACTGATAATAGCAATCGTGCAGTTTCTAGTTTGCAAGCTTTATTTCGTCGTGCTAATGGACAAATTGGTAAACAAAATGCAATACCCTATATTTTTGAACAAAAAGGTTATATTGAAGTTAGCAAAGAAAATATAAACGAAGATGAATTAATGTTGTTTGTTTTAGACAATGGTGCAACTGATTTCATCACTGACGAAGAAACCTATATTATCTACTGTGAGCCAAAAAACTTCGTTGATTTAAAAACAGCTATTGAACAACAATTCAACCCTGATTTTAAAAGTGTTGAGGTAAGCTATTTTGCCCAAGATGAAGTTGAATTAAGTCCAGAACAAACAGAAAAAATCCTTGATCAAATTGATGGTTTTTTGGAAGATGATGACATTCAAAATGTTTATCACAATTTAAAATTATAACTTTATCCCTTTATTGTCTTTGTAATGACAATAAAGGGATTTTTATTTACAATCTTATTTATATAATTTTGCATATTTAAAGGAATAAGTGAACATGAAGAAGAAAAAAGTTATTTTAGCAACAAGTCAAAATCCTAATTGACCTTTATTTGTTGCTCTAAATAAAGAAGGTAAAAATGAAGAAGGATTGATTGTTTACTACAACAAAACTTTTCAAAATGATGTTGATTTTTTACCTGTAGAAATTGATTTTTTAGAACAAAAAAATGTTAATAATCAATTAGAAATTAGTCTTTATTTGCAAACATTGTTTACAAATAAAGAAAAAACTCCACAAATTGTCTTATCAGACTATAGCAGTGCACTAGTAGTAAAAGAGTTTGGCAAAAACTTAAACTTCGATAAAACTAATTTAAGCTCAACTATTTTTGAAACAAATGTACAAAAAAAATTGAATCCACATGAGCAAAATTTTTCAATGTTGAATTTACCTTTTAATGCAAACGACATTGATTCATTACGTTTTAATCTAAATACTTTTGAAAAAATAATAGAGATAATTAAACAAGGTGGTGGCCATGTTGATTCTAACTTTGATGTAAATTTAATGATACAAATCAGAAAAAATAAAGGAAATAAATTACCAAAAAATAGTTTATTGAGAGTGTTAAAACCAAAAAATTCTAATGTTTTTCAAGATCTTATTGTTTCCAATCAAACTTTTGAAAATATTTTTGAATCACTTGAGTTTGCAAACAAGTTTGTCCAAGGTATAACTTTTGATAGAGCAAAAATTTCTGATTTAGACGATTTTAGTGATGATTTTAACCTTTTTGTTATTGATTATAGTGATCAGATATTTTTAAAAGCTTTCATTTCTAGTAACTTTGTTACAACAGAAAAACTCACCAATGATAAAATATTTCAACAATTATCTAACAATCAAAAATTGATAGACAAATTCACAAGCCAAATCAAGCTATTTACAAAAAATAATCAAATTGAATTGCAAATTGGAGAAAAGAAAAAAATTGTAAATGCTGTTAAATTCAAAGATTGAAGAAAATCTGAATGAGGCGGCTATGACATCTTACATCAAAAAGCAGCTTTTGGTTATGTTACAGGTGTGGGAATTAGATGTTCTGTTGATTCATTAGTAACTAGAAACAAGTTTGCAAATAATGGTCATGATTTTGCAAAAATTCAAACTTTTGCAACATACAGCAATATTTTTACAAAACCCCAAGTAGTTAAAGCTAGTCAAAATTCCTTAAGTAGTGTTTATTGATTGGGCGGTTCTTCTTTAATTGCAATTAAAAGTGATGATGCTCAAATTGATAAAGCAACTATCAAATTTTTAGAGTGGATTTACACAGGAAATATTCTTACTGGTGGTAAAAAAATCCCTACTTGAGAATATATAGTATTAAAAAGTGGTTATTTTTTACCTCTTGCTTCATTAACTAACAAACACACACTGAAATTACTAGAGAAAAAGTATCAAAATATTTACACAAAAGTGTATAAAAATGAACAAAAATATGGACCAAGCACAAATTTTGAAACTAGAGACTCCGCAGTTATTCCTTGAGATGATTATTTAACTTTATTTAATTTAAATTCAGCAATTTTATCCCTTCAATCATTATTAAATACTATTAATAATTCAAAAACCACTTATTTATTTAATGACAGCAGTAATCAAAAAGTAGCAAAGGCTAGAAAACTAATTTTTGAATATATACTTAAAAATAATGTTGGTTAACAACAATGATTTTACATACTAAATGGTGATATACTTGTCAAAATAAAACTTTATTAGACAATACAGTAATGCTTGGATAATTATTTTGTTATAATTTTATTTGCTTACTACTTATTTTAATAAAACATAGGAGAATACTTTGAAAGTAAAATTGAAAACCTTCATAGGCGCTAGCACGATATTAGCCCCTATGTCTTTTTTGGTTGCTTGTGGAGTTCAAGCTAATAAAGATGATGAAATCCTTTTTACAACTTCTCAAGGTCCACAATGACCACTTATGCAAGCTTTAGCAGGAGAAAAAGGATTGATAGCTTACTATAATAGAATCTTCAAAAATAATAAAGATTTTGTTCCAGTTAAATTAATTTTTAATACTGAGTCCAAAGCCAATTCGCAAGCAGATACAGCAAGGAATGTTTCTAATCTTTTAAACAATAAAAGCGATAAAATTCCTTCTATCGCTCTAGCAGATGCTGCTACTGCTTTTTCTGCTAATGAACATGGGGCACTTTTAGATTTATCAGAATCTTTGATTAATTCTAATTTATTTGATGACAAAATTATTTCTCAATATAATAGCATCAAAATTGCTAATCATCCAATTTATAATATTCCATTTAATATTAATGAAAATGATGCTACTAGCTTTAATTTAGATAATTTAAGAATTATTTTCAATATTATTGAAAATAATGGTGGTAAAGTAGATAAATCAATGCCACTTTATCTCAAAGCTCAAGATAGCCTTCAAAAAGGAAATAATACACCATCAAATAGTTTATTTTATGCTATTAAAGCAAAGTCTAAAACATCTTTTGAAGACTTTCACATTGATCAAAAAACCTTTGAAAATATAGATAATTTACTAGATTTTGTTGACAAATTTATGACAAACATTGAAGTGGATCAAGATAAATTAAAAAACCTTGATGAAAATACTCAAGATAGTTTTTTGCTTACAGTTGACTATGGTGATCAGTTTTTTATTAAGACACTTATTAGTAAAACCGATAGTTCGCTTTGGAAACCAAATGATAATTTAAAAAAATTTGATTTTCCAATTATGGCAGATAATAATTTAAGAGATAAATTTTCTAAATTATGACAAAAACTAACAAAAATTGAGAAAATTAGATTTGATTTACCAAATAAGCAAAACAAGCCAGTTTTTTTGCAATCACTTCAGTTTAAATTTTGAAAAAATCCACAAAATTCACAATGATCATATAAAGATATACTCAACTATCGCAGTGTGATTAGTATTTTACCTTCTGTTGCTGTTAAAGGTCAAGTAGATTCACCAAGCTCACGCTCATCAACCGCAGCAACTCCTGAAGAGGCTGCAGCAAATTTAAAAAGTGTTTCTACAATTCATGATGTTTACTTAGCTCCACAAATTTTACAAGCTAATCCTCAAGCAAAAAAAGTATATTGATCAGGTGGATCATCCTTAATTGGGATTAAAACTGGAAAACAAAATATTGATAAAGGTGCCATTAAGTTTTTGAATTGATTATTAAATGGTTGAAATGACATTGAAGGAAATGTGATGTCTAATATTAACTTTATCGCTGAAAAAAGCGCCTATTTTGTCCCAGTTAAATCTCAAGTTAACCAAGAAAATCTTAACAAACTAAAGCAATTACAACAAAAATACTTACAAGAAATTAATGATCAAGAAAAGGAAAAAGGAATCAGTGTAAAACAAGTAGACAGTAGTAAGATTCACTGAGCTCCTTATATAAAAGCGCTCAATTTACAATCAGTTATTATTTCGCTGGAATCAATGTTGAATGCTCTTAAATCACAAAATACTACACTTGTATCAGATACTGGAAACAAAACTATAGCCGAAATTTCTAACAACATTGAAGATGCATTAGTTGAAAGTACTCGTGTTGAAAATCCAACAATTACTGAGCCCAATAAAATTCTAGAAGCAATTGATGATATTATAAAATCTAGTAATTAGTCAAAAGATTCTATAAAAATAAACACTTTTTATGAAAAATGATTAGGTTATAAGGTTTGTACAATGACAAAATTTGAAATGCTTTCTGTCTTTTGAAATACTAGAGTTGCCTTTATTGAGTTTTTAGGATCACTACTTTTAATATTTTTCTTTTTGGCATCAAAACATATTATATATCAACTAAAATCAAATATTTTTGTTTCAAGCTTTCTCTATACTCTTTCATTTTTTTCAGCACTTTTTATCGCTCAAGCAGCTTCTGGATTTTTATCAAATTCAGATATCAAACCCTTTTTAATACCACAAGTTGTCATATTTGAATCAATTATCAAAGGCTTGACAAATTCATTTACAGGAACATTACTTTATCAGGGTTATTTGTATATTTTTATCAGTCAAATTTTAGGTGTTATTTTTGGTTATTTGGCCTTCTTTTTATATATAAAAATGGTAAAAAATATCTCAAAATATAAAGAAGATTTCCACAAAATAATAATGATTGAAAATACCCCTAAAATTACCACTTATTTACAAAAAGAAATCTTTTTTGGTTCATTATTTGTCTTTATTTTAATGAGTATTCCAAGAATTCCTTTTAGTGCCAATTTAACTTTATTTGATCATCAGATTGTTTTATTTATCTTGTTACTATTCTTCTTTATTATTAACATTAATACCGGTTTTATCAATTTTAATTTATGATCAACTTTAGTGATCATACCTTATTTAGCAATAAGAAAAATTAATAATTTTAATATTAGACTTTATTTGTGACAAATCCTTATTAACATACTCATAACTATTCTAATACCTACAATTTTAAGTCTAATATTTTTAGGTATTGCCAGTGTTTCAAACTTAAGTTTTAATTTATAAAATCTAACAAAGGAAAAAAATGTTTTGAAAAAAATACAATAAACTATTTTTAGGTATATTAACTCCTGCTTTGACCATTTCTACTGTGGTTTCTTGTGGGATAAATACTACTAATAACACTAATTTATTTACAAATTCTACTAATTTAGAATTAAATAAAAAGCACCCTTACTATTCAATTTATGAACCACAATTTAATATTGATTTGTTTAAAACTAATAATTTAGAACAATTCATAACAGCAGAGTTTGCTAAAGTACCTTATCAAGTACAAAATTCTAACTCCAAATTAATCAACATTAATCAAGACTTTCAAATATCACATATTTCACAATTACAACAAATTAATAGTAACAATGAAATAGTTAAACCAACAGCTGAGAATAATACTTTAACTTTAGATCAAGCTAAAGTGGAAATCAAAAATTTCAAGCAAAATAAATTGGCAAATCGTTTTATCAAATTAAATTTAGATTTACAAAATTTACAATCAAAAGCTAAACAAATCAACATAGATCTCAATAATTTCTATTATGAAATAAACTATAATCAAATTCAAGAAAATAATGATGACACAAGAATTCTAGATATTCCTATTACTATTAGATATTATAATGCTGATGACAAACAAAACCCTTACAAGAGAGAAAATTTTATTACAATATATAAACAAATTAGCGGTTTTGCTCCAAATAAACCAAAGCAAGAAAATATTAATAAAACCAAAATGATTAGCGAAATTGACTATAAAAATAAAGCTAATGTTTCTATTTATAGAGCTCTGGAAAGTTTAAATTCTAAGGAAGAAATCAAAGGTGAGACTGATACTTTAATTAAAACTAAATATCTTGATAAACAACTAAAAGATATTGATTTGTTTACAGTAGAAACTCCTCAAGATAGTAAAAGTCAATATTATCTAAAAGATCTTACACTAGGCGATGATCTAAGATCTATTTTAGTAACTATTGTGACTACCACAGGTAATGGAACAAATGCTTACAGTACAGAAAAAGTCTATAAAATTGAAGGTTTTAAGCAACTAGATCAGCAGGAAGTCAAACAATTATTTAAAAAATATTTACAAGTACAACTCAAAGGTGGTATTAGTTTTTTAAACTATGATTTTGCCCATGTCAATAAAAATGATTTTGTAACTAACTTTGATCAAAATAACTTTTTTGATATTAAAATTAATATTTTAGAAAAAAGTAGTGATACTAGTTTAGTTGCACGCACAACTAAAGCTAACATTAGTTTTAAATCAAAAAATTCTATCTTCCAAGATTTTGATATTGAGGATTTTGATATTGGAGTACCAAAATTTGTTTCTCTATTTGATTCTTCAACCCCATTATTAAATAAAAATCAAATTTTTTCCCCTTATAATGCTTCAGTCTATATACCAGAATTAGAAAGAAGAAATATTGGCGAAATTAGAAATAGTATTAATGAAGAGAGTAAATCTTTTCTAACTTCTGGTGGTTACAAAGAATTTCGTACTTTCTACACTAATGATAAATTAACTCAAGCAGTTCACTATGGTGAAGATGTCTTAGTACCAACTGATCTACCACTAAAAACTTTTGCTAAATCAAAATTACTAGGAGCTTACTACTTACCAAATCAAGGGCCTGCTGAAGGAATTGGAACAACTGTTGCATTACAAGTTGATGTTAAGGACCTAGAAATTAGTCAAGAAACTAAGGACAAATATTTACGTAATGTAGATGCTGTTGTTTTCTTTTTTATACACTTAGACAATAATAAGCTTGCGCTTTTAGGTCAAACAGCACAAGTTGAACAGGGTGATAAGAATAATTCAAGAATAGCAACTTATGTAAAAGATGTTAGTCCGACTAATCCAAAAGAATTAGAAAAAAATACTATTTTTGGTGCAATTGGACACATGTCTAACAATGGTGGTTGATCACCGCACGTTCACATCGAAGCCTATCCAATTCGATATGAAATCAAAGATGGTAAAAAAGTATTTGCCGAAAAATTTTTAAATCAGAAATATTTGCTTGAATCTCAAAGCAAAATTAGAATAGCACCAAGCCGTATTGATGAATATATCAAAGTAAATAAACAAGATAAGCAAATTATTCAACTAACAAAGCTCAAAGCTGCAGGTGTACAAGCTGCATTTAGTAAAGAGATTAACTTAGTTGATAATAGTGGAAAAGATACTAAAAAGCTTGACACACAATTTAAGGGCTATAAAAATAGAGATTATACTAAATCAATCGATGATTTATTTATTGAAAAACAAGCATTAGATCCAAATATATTTTTCCAATTTCGCGATGATAAATCCTCACGAGTAAGATTGGATAACTTATTTACAAAAGCAAAACAAAATAGTTAAAAGCCAAAAGATAAAAAAACACAAAAGCGAATTTTTGTGTTTTTTTATCTTTATTTTTATAGTGTTTTGAATTTTAAGCTTTATTTTAGTATAATTAAATACATGAAAATAAATAGGATACATATAGTAATTTTATCTTTACTTTTAACTAGCGTTAGTAGTGTAACTGCAATAGGTTTAGGTGTACACTTCAGCAATTATCAAAAGGATGAAATATCTCCAGAAAAAATTGATTCCAACTCTTTTGAAAAAAGCAAGAAAGCAAAACCGAATTTAATTAAAAAAGAAAAAGAACAAACTATAGAAATAAAAAAACCTCCTAATCCTAAACCTATTTTAGAAAAGCAACAACCAAAAAAGATAGAAAATAAGCAAGTCGATAAAAATACTAATGCTAATGCTAATTCCTTAGATAAAAAAATCCTACAATTTTTAAATACTAACAAGCCCGTTACCAGCAAAAATGAACAAAAAACAAAAACAGAACCCGCAAAGACAAATAACCAAAATCAAACAAATATTAATAATAATCGAGTAGTAAATGGTCAAGCTAAAAATAATCAGATTACAAATAATCAAGTAGTAACTGACAAAGCTAAAAATAATCAGATTACAAATAATCAAACTGATGTTAATTTATTAGATAATAAAGCAAATGAGGTAAAAAATAATTCTAATAATCAGCAACTACCTAGTACAAATGATGTAGATAATCAGGAATCTAAAAATTTAGTTACACCAAAAAATTATATTGATCAAACAAGTCCTCAAACTAATGAGAATAAAATAATAGATGAAACTAAAACTGATTCACAAAAAGTAAATGAGGTAAAAAATACTTCTAATGATCAGCAACCACCTAAAACAAATGATGTAGATAATCAGGAATCTAAAAATTTAGTTACACCAAAAAATTATATTGATCAAACAAGTCCTCAAACTAATGAGAATAAAATAATAGATGAAAATAAAACTGATTTACAAAAAGCAAATGATAAATTAGAAAACAGTGAACAAAATAAGCAATTTATTGCGGAAAATGAAACATTGGCTTATATAAATTCGCCAGAATTAAGAAGTAAAAAATGAGAAAAAATCTTTAAAAATGAAGCAAAAATAGATCATGAATTAATTGAAAAAAATATTACAAGTTTCACAAGTACACCCTCGCATTTTAACAATCTGAACTTAAATATACCTAAATATTCTTTGCCAGTTGAATTAAAATATGATGCTGATAAAAAATATTCAAGATTTGATAAAAATATTTTAACAGAATTAGACACTACTTTTGTAGGTGCAGGCGCTCGAAAAACTGTAGAAAAAGGTAGAACTTTTTTTGAAAGTACCTTTAATTTACCACTTAACCCGATTAATGATGAAAATAAAAATAATGTTTTTCAAATTTTTACTAGATTTTTTAATTTTGCTTGAACAAATGTAGGATCACAAAATTTAGAAAGTGACAAACCTTTTACCTTTGTTAACAATAACTCAATTATCAGATATAGTCATGCCTTTACTTGAAAAAACCGGGTTGATAGACTTATGGTGATTTGAGATGGTGATTGAAATGAAAATAATATTCCTAAATTTAAAAAGTATTTAGAAGAGTTACTATCATTTTACAAAGAACAAACTGGCATTATTTTTAAATTTTTAACTGTATTTATTCAAGGAAAATCTGCAAACAATATTGCTAGTTTGATAAGACAAATTGAAAGGGCAATTAATATTGGTAATGTTATAGGTTTTACTGCACTTAATACTAAAGAAATAATAAAAAATTATTTTAGTGATGCATGACATAGAGATCAAGATGATTCAAAACATTACTCAATTTATGATGTATTATACTTATCAAAATTACTACAATTAACAGATAAAGATGAGGTCGAAGATACAACTTCATCATATGGTGCACGAATTAAATTTTTATAATTATAAATATAATAAGAAAGACTAATATGAAAGTAAAAAAATGTATTATTCCAGCGGCCGGCTGAGGAACAAGATTTCTACCGCTAACAAAAATTGTTCACAAAGAGTTAGTTCCTGTTTTAGCAAAGCCAATAATTGACTATTTAATTCAAGAAGCTTTTGATGCCGGAATTGAAGAAGTCTACCTAATTTTATCGCCAAGAAAAGTCGAAATTATGGATTATTTTCGCAAATATGACGCTCTTGAAGAACAACTAGAATCACAAAGAAAAGATGAATTATTGAAAATTGTTAGAACTACAAATAGAGAAGCTAAAATAAAAGTTGTTTATCAAAATGAACAATTAGGACTAGGACATGCAATTGCAGTTGCTAGACATAAAATAAAAAATGAACCTTTTGCAGTTATTCTCGGTGATGACTTAATAGATTCTAAAACTCCTTGCATTGCTGATTTAATAGAAGTTTATAAAAAAACTAATTCATCGGTTGTAGGAGTAACTGACATTGAAATTTCTGAATCAAATAAATATGGTATTGTAATACCAAAAGATCAAAAACAAAGAAATGAAAGCATTTTTGAAATTAGCGGAGCAATTGAAAAACCAAATCCTGAGGTAGCACCTTCAAACAAAGCTATTATTGGTCGTTATGTCTTCACACCTGAAATTATGAATATTTTAGCAAATTTAAAACCAGGAGTAAACAACGAAATTCAACTTGCAGATGCTTTTACAAATTTATTAAAAAATCAATCAATTTATGCATTTAATATCAAAGATCAAAGATATGATTTAGGAAGTGTTGAAGGTTTTATCAAGGCAAATATTGATTTTGCGCTCAAAGACCCTTCTTTAAAAGAAACAATTACAAATTTTCTTAAATCTAAAAAATTATAATTGCTAATCTTATAATTTTTTAGATAACAAATTTGCTATCTATATTTTTCAGTTTGGCTTAAAAAACCTTTATTTATAAAGGAATTAGGATTTTTGAACTATATTTTAGTACAAAAAAACAACCAAATTAATGGTTGTTTTTTTGTGTATTTTTTTAATTACTCAGTAATATTTTTGATTGCTGTTGTATAAATATCATCAATGATTTTAATAGATTTTCTGAATTTTTCTTGTTCTTTTTCATTAAGGCTAATTTGAACAATTTTTTCAATTCCATTTTTCCCAATAACCGCTGGTACACCAACATTGACATCGTGGAATCCAAATTCACCGTGAAGGTTAGCACCAACAATCATAATTTTTTTAGAATCTTCAATTATATTTCTAACTATTGAAGCAAGCGCTGCTCCGATACCATAGAAAGTTGCTCTTTTACGACTTATAATTTCGTAGGCTTTTCTAGAAACTGGATATTCTAGTTCTGCTTCATAGTTATCTGCATGAATACCTGTTAGAGCTGAAAAGTGACAAATGCACTCACCTGCAATTTTAATATTAGAGTAGGCAACAAATGATGAATCCCCATGTTCTCCCATTACAAAAGCTTGAACTGAATCAGGGGAAACTTTTGCTCTTTTAGCTAAGTCAACTTTAAGTCTTGCTGTATCTAGAATTGTTCCTGAACCAATAACACGATTGTGTTCAAAACCTGAAGCATCACGGTAAGCACGGGTAACAACATCCACTGGGTTTGAAGCAATAATTGTGAAACCTTTAAAGCCTGAATCTTTAACTTTGTATGCAATTTCACGAATAATACGAATGTTATCTTCAACTAATTGTAGGCGAGTTTCACCTGGTTTTTGTGGTCTACCAGCAGTAATTACAACAAAATCTGCATCAGCAATATCTTTGTAATCTGCTTTAAAAACACGATAAGGTCTTAATAATGAAGCGCTAGCATCTTCAAAATCTAGAGCTTGCCCTTCTGCAAAATCTGGGTTAATATCAATAATTCCATATTCACTAGCTAACCCTTGATTCATTGCTGAATAAAGGAATGAATTTCCAACATTACCAGATCCAATGAGAATAATTTTTGTTGATTTCATATTTGAACTCCTTTGTTTGTAAATAAATTTAATTAAAGTATTTTATTTTTTAATAATTTTTTTAAGGTTTGATTTTCTTAGTTTGAAAAAACTAATATAATCTGGGTTTGGTTCTTTTAGCAAGGTAATACCAACAGAAGCCGCAAGTGAGAAAATAACTAGAGTTGCAAGTGCTGCCGCTGCTCAATTATAACTCAAATTAGCATCTGCTCTAATGTCTATTCCTGGGGGAGTGTTTATTAATGAAACAACGATATTCCCAATAGTAAAAGCGGTATATCCAAGACCTCAAATAAGACCAAATTGGTAACCAACTTTTTTTGGATTAGAACCTTTATATTCATGAGGTAAATTAAGAATAACTCCTTGAATTCCTCATAAACAAGTTCCCATTAAAAGCCCAAAAATTAAAAATAATATAGAATATCCACCATAAGTATTTGGTCCTTCATATGAAGCTCCATATACAAAAGTTATTGCTCCTAAAACATAGAAGGTAACTCCTAACGAAATAACAGATGCTATAAAACCACGACGTTTAATTTGATATTTAGAAACTAGACCCACAATAAATGGACCAACAAACATTCCACAAAGAAAAATAATTAAAAATGAGTTAATTTTTTGGTCAAAAATCCCTGGAGATACAACTAATTCTGGAACTAAGCGATGGAATAATCCTTTAGATAGTGCAAAAGGAAGCACAACCGCCATTAATCAAGATCCATATAAAATAGTTCAATATCAAGTATCCTTTTGTTTAAGAAATCTCATGATTGACAATTGTTCTTTGTTAGGATTTGCTTTTTCACGCTCAATTGCTGAAGGATAAAGATCAAATTTTGTTCCTAAAATCATGTAGCCAATTAACGGAATTAAAGTTAATAGGCTAATAATTAATAGAATAGTTTGTCAATGAGATTGAATCCCAGAAATAACTTTAGAATCTGAAGTAACAAAAGGAATCAAAGTTATAATAGTACCAATCGGATATACAAAAGGTGCAAATTGTGAGACAACAGCCTTTTGACGAGAATTCATATAATTAGAAATAATTGGTTGAATAAAAACTATTTGCATAGTTCCACCAATCGCAAAAATAGTTCTAAGAATAATGAATCCAGCATAAGATGGTGAATAAGGTGCTATTATTCCAAAAAGCATTAAAACTAGTGAAATAATAACAGCATACTTATGTGAAACTTTGACGATAAGTCAACCAACTAAAATAGAACCAATAGCTCTACCTATAGTTATACCTCAATTAACTGCTTGATTTACTATGGTTGGTGGTGCAGCATCACTGGTTGGAAAGTAGTAACCATTAATACCCTGTCCACCTGCTTTTCCACCTAATCCTGCTGAAGGAAAACCTCAATTTATAACAAATAGTAAATATGCAAAAAGTAACAAAACTAGCAATATTAATCCACTAGTAAATGTTAACTTTTTTTCTTTAGTATGTTTGGTAGCAAAATTTAATATAAAGTTTGATTTCTGCATTTAATATCCCTATTTTTCTGCTAAATTTTTATTCTAGCAAGTTTAATTATACAAAATTTTTGTACCATTTTAACAAAAAATCTAAAATTTAGGAACATAAAAAATGACTGCGAAATAATTATATCATAAACTTAAAAAATTAATATAATCAGGTGTTATATTTGTAGCGAAAAAACATAAATACTATTAATTTCCTAAGAATTTAAATTGATATATCTAATCAATATGATTATCTTGAAATACTTTCTTAATTTTATTTGATGTTTCATGTAAATCTACTATCGGTTTTGTTTGATAATTAGTAGGTAAAAACTTGCTTATATAATAATTGTTACTATCAAATTTTTTTTGTTGCAAAATTGGATTAAAAATTCGAGTAAAAAGTTGTGCATCAACCCCACATCCCGCAACTCATTGTCAACTATGATGATTTATTATAGGATCATAATCAATTAAATGCTGAGCAAAAAATTTTTCACCTTCATGCCAATCAATAAATAAATTTTTAGTTAAAAATGATGCTACCACCATTCTAGCTCTATTGTGCATAAAACCTGTTTGGAGTAGTTCTTGAATTGCTGCATCAATAAGCGGAAATCCAGTTTTACCTTCTTTTCATAATTTAAGTTTTTCATCAGCTTGGTTATATTCTAAAAAGTAAAATTTTCGATTTCAAGGATTACCAAAATTTCAGTTTGTTTGACTAGCTAGAAAATTGAAATGATAATAAAATTCTCTTCAAATTAATTGGCGAATAAGCTCATGATTAATATTTTTAGTTTCTTGATAAACATATAAAAGTAATTGGCGAATTGAAATAATTCCAAATCTAATAGCCGGTGAAATTTTATTTGAATCAATTGCTAAATTATTTCTATTTTTTGCATAATCATGAATATTATTTTTTAATATTTCTAATATTTGATCAATGCTATTTGGAAAGAATGTTTGAAAATATTTAAACTCTTGCAGAAAAGAACAACTTTTACTATTTTTGTAAATTTGTGTATAAAAATGAAGAGTTTTTTTGACAGTGGGCAAGTTTTCTACTAACTTAGAAACACAATTATTATAAAAGGGTGTAAAGACTTTATAAAAGGAATTAGAATTGTTTAGAATATCACCCGGCCTAAATAGTAAGTAGTCATTAAATTCTTTAAATATAATATTATTTTTTTGACAAAATTGCTTTAAATCCTTATCTCTTGCAAGCGCAAAGTCACTTCAATCTTTATTAATATAAATTCTTTCAATTTTGTTGGCTTGCAAGATTTCCTCAAAAACTTCAATTTCATTTTCTGCATAAAATAAGTTAATATTGACTTTTTTGGAAAGATTAATTAAGGCATTATTCAAAAAATCAAATGCTTTTTGTGAAAAATATTCATTTTTCTCATACAATTGCTTTTTATTATATATAAAAAACAAGAAAATGTTTTCACCATTGGTCTCTTCAACAAGATTTAGCAATCCTAGATTATCTTCAACTCTAATATCACGATGAAACAAAAAAATATTCATATTAACCTACTACACTAATTTAAATTTTATAAGGAAAACTATGGCAATAGCAATAATTGCAGAATACAACCCTTTTCATAACGGACATATTTACCAAATTAACTATGTAAAAAAACATTTTCCCAATGATAAAATATATGTTATTCTCTCAGGTAATTTTGTACAAAGAGGCGAACCTGCTGTTGCTTCTTTTGAGCAAAGAAAACAAATAGCATTGGCTTATGGAGTTGATGAAGTAATTAGACTACCATTTAAATATGCAACTCAAGCAGCTCATATTTTTGCCAAAGGAGCAATTGAAATAATTGCAAAACATAATATTGACAAACTAATTTTTGGTTCAGAATCTAATAATATTGAAAATTTATATTTTTTAGCAAACATTATAAAAAATAACCTAGAAGAATACAACTACAATATTAAAAAAAATTTAAAGCAAGGTTTATCTTTTCCCAACTCAGCTGCAAAATCATTAAGTGATTTGACTGGCCAAGCCATCACTTTACCAAATGATATTTTGGGTTTTGAATATATAAAACAAATTGTATTTAACAATTATAACATACAAGCTTTTAGTATAAAAAGAACGGTTAATTTTCATAGTTTAGAAGCCAATAATAACTTTGCCTCAGCAACCTTACTAAGGCAAATGATCTATAAAAATATAGACATTTCTCAATTTTCACCTATGAAAATTGAAACAAAACCTCTTCAAATTCAAGATTTATATGCTCAATTTCAAAAGGTTGTAATTAACACACCTGTTGATAAATTAAAACAAATCCATTTAGTAAGCGAAGGTATGGAAAACTTATTTAAAAAGCATATTGATGCTCCAACTTTTGAAGAATTTATAAATCGAACTAATTCCAAACGTTATACCACTAGTAGAATTAAAAGAGTAATGCTGTATGTTTTACTAGAAATTTATAATATTGATGATGTAAAAGAAGAAACTATTCAATTGACACATTAGTAATTTCAATAGCTATTTTGTCAATATCAATTATTTCATCACTTAGTAATTGCTTTTTTCTTTCTTCATAATATTCAATTTTAGAAGTATTTTTCTTATATATATTTTCAAATAGAAATGTTGTTGATAAACTGGTAACAAAAGTAACAAGTGCATTGATTATAGCAATACCTACAAACAACTTAACAGCTTCTACATTGGGATTTTTGGTAATTGCATAAGCAGATAAAAGACCATTAAATGTTGACATCAAAATTAAAGCTATACTAAATATTAAGAAAATAGCTCTCGAAATTTGTGCCTTACGAGCTAGTATACTAACCTCTGATTCTATTTTAAGTTTGAGTTCTTCTTTAGTCATTGTTTGTTACCTTTTTCTTAAAAATGTGTTTATATTCAAGCGCTTTTAAAGCGCCTAATTGAGAAAAAATTATGTTATATAGTTCAATTTGTCTATGTTCTTGATATTTATATTTGCCCACTTTATTTTTATATAAAATTAATTCAACGCGCAAAAAATTATTAATTTCTTGATTTCTTAATCAACGATTTTTAACAAAAAACAAAGCAAACAACCCATTCATCAAGCTAATTGATAAATTAATTCACAAAACAAAAATAGGTCACTGATCTATTTCTTTGCCACTTGCATCAATTTGTATAAATAATCTACTAAATGATTCAAATTCAGATAATTTTGATGAGGCTAATTTAAAAACCCCCATTAAAGTAGTAAAAAAGGCAAAGAAAATACTAAATACTGTCAAAGATCAAAAAAGTATTTGAAAACTTTTTGCTTTTATTAAAGTTTTTTTAAATAAAAACTTAGCAAAAACATAGGCATCTGTATCTAATCTTGTATGTTTTATAATCATTTTTTACCACCAAAGACTGCCTTTTTTACTAGCATCAATTTTGAAACTTGTTTCTTTGTAAAATAAAATTTAGTAATTTTTTCATAGTCAGATTCAAAATCTGCAAAAGAATATTGAGGATTTTTTTCTATTTGAAAATAAATATAACTTAGTTCTCTTTGTGCTTTTTTGTAGTCATCATATTTCATAACTGCTCTATAAACCGAGAGAAAAATATTAATGAAAAATGTCAATATAATAAAGGTAGCAAGCACAATTGTTAAACCTAAGTCGCCCAAAATTGTTTTAGTTTCTGTAGGTATTTTAATATAGCGTTGGACTTCGATCACAACTACTATTATAGCAAGTATTACAACAATAATGTTGGCTAAAAATAACACTCATTTAGCAATATTTGCACCATAATAAGCAATAATTTGATTTAATTTTAACTGTTTTTGCTTTTGTTCAATAAATTGAATTAATTGTTTTCTGGCCTTATTCATTAAGTTCCTTTCTTTGTATTTTTATATTAGTGCTTAGATTTAATAACATTCTCTTTAAAAACTGTTTTTTTAAGTCTTTTTATATAGAAAAATCTAATTTTTCTATTTTGATAAGAAAGATTAAAAGAATATATTTCAAAGTAAATTTTAATTACAAAAACTAGTCAAAAGAGAACAAAAAATATAATAGTTAAACTAATAATATTATAAGGCCACTTGGTTAATTCTCCAAGAGTAGAGATACCTTTGTGCCCCATGTAGAATCAATTTGCATTTCAAGATATTTGTTGTGCTGGACTTCCATGTTTTTCTACAATTGCATAAATAATTCATGAGAAAAAGAAAAGAAACAAAGCTACTGAAAATGTTAAATATATAGATTTTCATAGAACTTTGATAGTTATTTTTTCTTCCTTAGGTTGGATAATTTGTAAAAAAAATGGTAAAACTAAAGATAAAAAATGGGTGATTAAAAATTCTCAAAATAAGTGTGAATCATAGCCTCAATTGATCCCATATTTTTTGGAATTATTAACTGCATTTGGATTTAATCCATTATAAATAATATCATCATGGGCTCCACCTTCTAAATCGGGAATAGCAAGTGCTAATAAAGCACCAAGAGTGGAAGGAACAACAAAATATTTACTAAAATGTGTTTTATCAAAAATTAAAATTAAACCTGTAGCCAAAATAGCCAGCCTACATAAATGAAAAGGAAGAAATTCTCATTTAAAAGGATAATCATCTATTTCTAAAATAATTACTCGGCTAATATATGAAAATATCCATAAAAATAAACCAATTATGATAAATCAGGTTTTAATATTTTTGAAAGTAGATTTATTATTTTTATCACTAAGTTGTTTTGAATATCAAATTTTTAGATCCTCTCGAAATAAATAAATTAGAATTAGTAACAAAATACCCAAAGCTAAAAAAATATAAAAAACAAATTTGGATTGAGAATAAGTTAAAAAATTTCCTCTTCAATAAAAATAAGACATGATCCCCTTCTAATTCAGTTGTTATTAACAATTTTACTATTTATATTTTTAAATAAATATTTATTAATATTAAAAACAAAGATTATAAAAACCTTTGTTTTTAATATATTTTTTGTAAAAATGTACAAAAATAAACACTTTTTTAATAGAAATCCTTCAATCATTTATCTTTAGTTTTGTCCTTTAACTCATCAAAAACTTCATTTAATTTCTGTTTTTGTTTAGTTGAAAAATCAGGAATATAAAATACTAAATGAACCTTAAGATCACCTTTTGAACTAGAATTTGGTTTGATGGGAGCACCTGCATTTTTAACTGTTATTACATCACCAGATTTATAATGTTGACGAAGTCTTATTTGTTGCATACCTATTGGTGCAGGAACATCAACATAATTTTCATTAATAATATCTACAATTGATACTGGCAAATTAATGTGAATATCACTACCAGCTCTTGTGTAATGTTTGTGTGAAAGAACATTAATTTCTAACAATAAATCACCATTTGAACCACGGTTTTTCCCTGGCCCTCCGTAACCTGACATGCGAATTTGCATACCATCGCGAATTCCAGCTGGAATATTTATGGTAATTGTTTCGTTGATTTTTGTATAGGTTGATCCTAAACATTGTTTACATTTTTTTGAAATTATCTTGCCAGAACCAGCACATTTTCTACAGGTAGTTGTATTTTGAATTTGACCAAAACCAGGCACTCTTGTTAATTCAATAACTTGTCCTTTTCCATTACATGTAGGACAAACATGAATATCTTGGGAACTATTGGCTCCTGAGCCATTACAGTGCGAACAGTTGTTATATTTATCTAAATTAATTTTAGTTTTTGTTCCTAAAATTGAGTCTTCAAAACTAATATTAATACTTCTAATTAAATCTTGTCCTCTTTGAGCTTGGTTAGAATTTCTTGATGATCTACCCCCAAAACCAAAACCTTCAAACAAGTCAGAAAAAATATCACCAAAGCCGCTAAAGCCACTAAATCCTTGTGCTCCGCCCATACCACCTTGTTCAAATGCTGCATGCCCGTAGGTGTCGTATTGACTTTTTTTATTTTCATCGGATAAAACTTCATAAGCTTCAAGAACTTCTTTAAATTTTTCCTCAGCTTCTTTTTTTTCTGCTTCAGTTTTTTGACTATGTTTGTCTGGATGTCATTTATTTGCTAAAGTTCTATATGCTTTTTTGATTTCTGATGTATCTGCTGATCTGCTTATACCTAAAACTTCATAGTAATCTTTTTTTGTCATAAAATACAATTCTAGCACAAAAGCATATTAAGTGCTAAAAAATTATTAATTATCCAAAAGATTTTTTAATTATTATAAAGACAAAAATGTAAAAAAGTGTATAAATTTATAGGTGTTTGACAAAAATCTTGTTAACTATTGTGTTAAAATTTTTTTAATAATTTTATTTCGTAATTTGCTTTTGCTAAAAATATCCACTTCTTCTTGCATATTTGCAATTAGATTAAAAACATTTTGGCTAATTTCTAGCTTATTACCAAATTTATCTAATATATGATCAGTTTTGTGTCTACTATTTTTAACCAACCCAAATAAAGGAATCTTTAAAGATTTTGCTAACAAAATAGTCTCTACAGTATTGATTTGTGCAATACCACCATCTACAAAAATAACATCGGGAATTAAAGCATTTTTAACACTAAAATGCTTTTTTAAACCTTGTTCTAAATAATTAACATCACCTTTTTTGCTACCAGTATAATTAAAAAATCGATTATATTTTTTTGAATGCAAACCATTTAAAAAATAAATAACTCCAGTTGTTGGCAATTGATTAGCGATGTGCGAATTATCAATGAGCAAAATAATATCATTTTTTTCTAAGTTTAATTCATATCTCATTTGTTTTAATATATTATTCAAATTATTTTCTTGTTCTAATTTAATTCTTAAATCTTTTTTAATAAAATCATTATTATTGATTTTAGCATTTTCTAGAATCTGTAAATGTGATTTTGATCTTGCTATTTTAATTGGGATATGAAAATCAAGATGATTTTCAAAAAATCTACTGGATTCTTCAGTAACAAATACATACTGAGGCAAAAAATTATTTTTGTAATAATTGTTGACAAAACTAGTAATTGTGTTTTCTAAACTAAATAGAATATCTACAAAAAAAGTGCGATGTGACAACATATAACCATTTCTATAAAATAAAAAAGTAATAACTAAATTATTTTTACCAACAGAGTCAAAATACATAAAATCTAAATTTTCGTCACTATTTAAATCAACATTTTGATACTGGTGAGCCATTTGTTTCAAAACTGTAATGCTCTCAAAATATTTTTGTGCAATTTCGTATTGCATATTTTCAATAGCAAAGTTCATTTTCTGTTCATAATAATTAATTCATTTTCTTTTTTGTAAAATATCTTTGCTTAAATTAAAAGCATCATCAACCTGTTCTTGATTTTCAAAAGTAATTTTCGCACCCTTTTCATACAATAATTCACTTTCAAGTAATTTTTTAATTTCAAAAGCAGCACTTCTTTTTAAAAAAGGTCCATAAGAAAAATATTTATGCCCACGCTTTATTTTATAAACAATATCAATACTGATTAATTTGTTGTCTTTTCTAATTTGAATATAAGGGTAGCCTTTATCATCTTTTAATTCAATATTGTACTTCGGTTGATACAAACTTATCAAACGTTTTTCCAACACTAAAGCTTCTGTCTCATTTGCAACTATTGTATACTGGATGTCAACTGTTTCTTGTAAAAGTTTTCCTGTTTTATACGAATTGATACTTCCGGTAGCATATTGATGAATTCGTTCATAGATATTTTTAGATTTACCAACATATAATAATCTTTTTTGATCGTCATAAAACCTATAAACACCGGCTTGTTTAGGTAAGTTAATTTTACTTACTAATTGTTTAAATCGTGTCATAATTTATATATAATAATTTATAAATATTATATAATATTAATAATATTATTTTAAATTTTTTCAAAATAAGAAGGTAAACATGGATTTTCAAAGTTATAAAGAATCAACTACAATAAAATTAAAAAAATTAAAAAAATATATTTGAATTTTTTTAATAGCAGCCTTTTTATTTTATAGCGCTTTTGCTGGTTTATTAGCAGTTTATATTTTAAAAGTGAAACAAGGTGATTTTCCAAACGACTTTGTTGAAGCAACATGATTGTCATTTACCCTTTTAGTTGTTATGCTTGCAACTGCATTTTTAATAGGACTGATTTTGACATTTGTGAAAATAAAACAAACTCAAAAAGAATCTAAATTAATAACAACTCAAATGAATGAATTACAAGTTAAATATTAAAAGTGTGCAAACACTTTTTTTATTTTATTAAAAAAATTGGCACTTTTTCTTTGGTAGTGCCAATTTTTATGTTATACTATTGTTATCGGATAAAAGAAAGGATATTTGTAAATAATTTTAAATTAAATAAATTAAAAAATTTACAAGGAAGAGATTATGTCAAAAGAGATTATTTTAGGAATAGATTTAGGAACAACTAATTCAGTAGTATCTATTATTGAAAACAAAAAACCTGTTGTTTTAGAAAACCCTAACGGAAAAAGAACAACACCTTCTGTTGTTGCCTTTAAAAATGGTGAAGAAATTATTGGAGATGCTGCTAAAAGACAACTTGAGACCAACCCTGAAGCAATTGCTTCAATCAAAAGAATTATGGGAACTGGAAAAACTGTTAAAGCTAACGGCAGAGAATATAAAGCAGAAGAAATTTCAGCCAAAATTCTTGGATATTTAAAAGAATATGCAGAAAAAAAAGTTGGACACAAAATTAGCAAAGCAGTTATTACTGTGCCTGCTTACTTTGATAATGCCCAAAGAGAGGCTACTAAAAACGCAGGAAAAATCGCTGGTCTACAAGTTGAAAGAATTATTAATGAGCCAACTGCTGCTGCTTTAGCTTTTGGTCTTGATAAGACTGACAAAGATATGAAAGTGCTTGTTTATGACTTAGGTGGAGGTACTTTTGATGTTTCCATTTTAGAACTATCTGGTGGTACTTTTGAAGTTTTATCAACAAGTGGGGACAACCATTTAGGTGGTGATGACTGAGATCAAGTAATTGTTGATTGAATGGTAGCTAAAATTAAACAAGAATACAACTTTGATGCAACTAAAGACAAAATGGCTTTATCTAGATTAAAAGAAGAAGCTGAAAAAGCAAAGATTAACTTATCAAACCAAATGGTTACCACAATTACACTACCTTTTTTAGGTATGAATGAAAATGGACCAATTAATGTTGAACTTGAGCTCAAAAGATCTGAATTTGAAAAGCTTAGCGCCCACTTGGTAGACCGTACTAGAAAACCAATTGTTGATGCGCTCAAAGAAGCCAAATTAGAAGCTAAAGACCTCGATGAAATTTTATTAGTTGGAGGTTCAACTCGAATTCCTGCTGTCCAAACAATGATTGAGCACACCTTAAATAAAAAGCCAAATCGCTCAATTAATCCAGATGAGGTAGTAGCTATTGGAGCTGCTATTCAAGGGGGGGTTTTAGCTGGTGAAATCAACGATGTTTTACTACTCGATGTTACCCCATTAACACTTGGAATCGAAACACTAGGTGGAATTGCAACACCTTTAATCCCAAGAAATACTACCATTCCAGTTACAAAATCACAAATTTTCTCTACAGCTGCTGATAACCAAAGCGAAGTTACCATATCTGTTGTTCAAGGTGAGCGTCAATTTGCAAATGATAATAAAACTTTAGGTAGATTTAACTTATCTGGAATCGAGCCAGCACCACGAGGAGTGCCACAAATTGAAGTTAGTTTTTCAATTGATGTCAACGGGATTACTACCGTTTCTGCCAAAGATAAAAAAACTGGTAAAGAACAAACTATTACAATTAAAAATACAACAACTTTAACTGAAGAAGAAATTGAAAAAATGGTTAAAGAAGCTGAAGAGAATCGTGAAGCTGACTCTAAGAAAAAAGAACAAATTGAAACAACTGTACGTGCTGAAGCGCTAATTAATCAAATTGAAAAATCAATTAGTGATCAAGGTGAAAAAGTCGATGCAAAACAAAAAGAAATGCTTGAAAAACAAGTACAAGAATTAAAAGATTTAATTAAAGAAGAAAAATTTGATGAACTCAAAACTAAATTAGATCAAATTGAACAAGCAGCACATGCTTTTGCCCAATCAGCAGCACATCAAGCAAACACAACTGATGATTCAAGCAAAGACGAAAATGTCATTGATGCTGAAGTTAACAAAGAATAATTTATAAAATTAATATATCAAAAACCGCCTTGAAATCAAGGTGGTTTTTTCTTGTTTTAAAAAGCTAATTATGTTCAAAAATGCTATAAATTTATAGGCTTTTTTTATTTTTGGTTACATTTTTTAATATAATTTTAGTATGGCAGCTATTAGTATTAAAGGGATTGTAATTTATAGTCAAGATTACAAGGAAAATGATCAAATTATCAAAATTGCAACACCTGAAAAAATTATCTCCTTCATAGCTGTTGGAGTTAGAAAACCCAATAGCAAAAATCGCTCCTCTTTAGTGCTAGCTACTTATGGTGAATATGAAATTTTTTTATCTTATCATGTAAATAAGCTATCTAAACTTAAAAAAGGATATTTTATAAAAAACCTTGATTTCCAAAAGGAATATGTCATTATTTTTTGAAATTTAATATCTAAAATTTGAAAAACTTCATATCATGGAGAGATATTTTCCTTTTTAGTTGAAGCTTACAACATCATTGATAATGAAAATTATTTGGCAATTTATATCTATTTATTACTAAAATGATTAGGACTAGAAGGTTTAGTAGCAAATCTAAATTCGTGTTTCTATTGTAATAATAATCAAAGACTTTCGCACTTCGAATTTGATAAAGGTATGCAATGCATATTGCATGAAAATAGAAAAAAGTTCTATAAATTTGAAGCTAAAACACTTGAAATTCTTTATTGATCAGCTTTCGATATCAAAACTTTTTTATCCAAGATAGATTTTAATTTTGTTCCTAAAATACAAGTTGTTTTAGAAGACTTTATCGAAAAAAATAGTTATTTTTTTTAATTAAATTTGTTATAATTTTATTCAATTTATGATAAGAATAATTGCAGGAAAATACCGAAGAGCATTAATTAAAGATCCAGACTTTTCAATTACAAGGCCTATGTCCGATCGTGTTAGAGAGTCTATTTTTTCATCTCTGCAATTTTACATACAAAATAAAAGTGTTCTTGACTTATTTGCGGGTAGTGGTGCTATTGGAATTGAAGCAGTCTCAAGAGGAGCAAAGTTTGTTTTAGCTAGCGAGCTAAACAAAAAAATATATCATAATATATTAGAATGTGTTGAAAAATATAGGATTGTTGATTATCAAGTTGTAAATCAAAACGCACTAAATGTACTTGATAAAATTAAAAATCAAAAATTTGATCTAATTTTTCTAGACCCACCACATAAAGAAGAACAAGTGACTATTGAATCTTTTAAAAAAATATTCAATTATAAAATTTTAAACAAAGGTGGAATAATAGTTTATAAAACTGATTTGGGCAATAAACTCATCCCTGACAACATGTACAAAATAATTAAAACAAAACAATATGCAAAAAACACAGTTTTCTTTTTGGAATATAATGAGGTTGAATAAATGAGTAAGTTAGTTATTTTAGTTGGGCCTTCAGGAGTTGGTAAAGGCACAATTGAATCAATATTATTTAAAAATAAAAATTTAAAATTAAAATTGTCGATATCTGCTACCACAAGAGCCAAAAGACCTACTGAACAAGATGGTATTAATTATTATTTTTTAGACAAACAAGATTTTGAAAATCGTATTAAAAACGATGAGTTTTTAGAATGAAATGCTCATTTTGATAATTATTATGGCACTCTAAAATCACAAATTAAAGACATTCAAAATCAAGGTTTTTTGCCATTGTTAGAAATTGACACAAATGGTGCTATCAAAATTATTGAAAAGTTCAAAAAAGAAGGTAAAGAAAACGATTTGCTAACCATTTTTATACTACCTCCTTCACTCCAAGTGTTAAAAGAAAGAATTAAAAATCGCTTAACCGAAACAGATGAAGAAATTGCAAAAAGACTACAGAAAGCAAAAGAAGAAATTTTACAAAAACACTTTTTTCAATACCATGTTGTTAATGAAGATTTGAATTCTTGCGTAGCCAAAATTGAAAAAATATTGCTAGACAACAGAAAAGAGAGCAAATAAGTGCAAGGACGGGTAACTAGAGTTATATCAGGATTCTATGATATCATTGACTTAAAAACTAAAGAAAAATATAGTTTATTAAGAGGAAGTGGTTCACTTCGAAACCAAAACAATTCGCCTTTAGTAGGCGATATTGTAGAATATGATCCTAAGGGATTTGTGACACAAATTTACCCAAGAAAAAATTTTTTTACAAGACCTAAAGTTGCAAATATTGACCAAGCATTAGTAATTATTTCAATAAAAGAGCCCAATTTTTCAACTCTTTTGTTAGACAAGTTTTTGATTTTAATTGAAAACTCGCAAATAACTCCTATTATCATTGTAACTAAAATAGATTTAGATGTAAGCAATTATCCAAATCTGCTAAAAGACTATGAAAATATGGGCTATACGATTTTTTACATAAATAATTTAGAAAAAAAAGTATCTCAAGAACTACTAAATACAATATCAAATAAAATTAATTTTGTTGTTGGACAAACAGGAGTTGGCAAAACTAGTTTTATCAATAGTGTTTTAGGTGAGAACTATCAAGTTCAAGAAATTTCTAAATCACTAAATAGAGGAAAACATACAACAAGGGTGGTTCAAATTATAACTAAAAATAATATCTCAATAATTGATACCCCTGGATTTTCTTCATTTGAGTTGAACCTAGACAAACTAGATTTGCCATATGCTTTTGAGATTTTTTCATCTTCAATTGGGAAATGCAAATTTTTTTCATGCCAACATATACAAGAAAATGATAAAATTTGTGATATAAAAAATAGAGTAAACAAAGGTTTGATTCCAGCTTCTAGATATCAAAATTATGTTCATTTTTGAAGGAAAAGCAATGAAAAAAATAATTAGTCCATCAATTTTAAATGCAACAAAATCACAGCGTATGAAATTAGTACAAACACTTTTTAATTTAGGAATAAAATGAATTCATTATGACTTTATGGATGGCAAGTTTGTTTCTAATACTGCTATAACTACTGATGAAATTAGAAAAATTACCTCAAAATTCCCAAATTATATAAGTGATATTCATTTAATGTCTTATCAACCTGAGCAACAAATCAAGGAAATAATTGGTTTTGTTGACTATGCAACTATTCATTTTGAAGCACTAACAAAAGAAGAAATATATGCTATTATTAGAAAATTTCAAAACCAAATAAAACTTGGAATTGCTATAAAAATAAACACTAAAATTGAAGAAATTGAGGAGTTTTTACCTTTTATTGATTTAGTTTTGATAATGTCTGTTGAACCTGGAAAAGGTGGGCAAGAATTTAATCCAATAAGTCTACAAAAAATTAGTCAACTAAGAAAAATAATTGATTTGCATAAATTCAATATTCTAATACAAGTAGATGGTGGAATAAAGGATTTTAATGCCTCACAGGTTTTTAAGGCAGGAGCAAATATAGTAGTTGCTGGGACTTTTTTAGCATATCGGCCTACCAAGAAAAAAATTAAGTCACTTTTAAAAACAAGCTAAGATTTTGTTTTTTATATTTTTTTGGTATAATTTTAAATACTATTTTAACAAAGTGTATACAAACAATTTATTAAGGAAGATCAATGGCAAATATAAAATCAAAAATTAAGTCAATCAAAAAAAATCAACAAGCAAGAGCTAGAAATAATGCAATTAAATCTAGAGTTAAAACTGCTATTAAAAAAGCTAAAATTGCTGTTATAAATGGTGATGAATCACAAAATCTTTTAATTGCTAAGGCTCACAAAGAAATTGCTAAAGCTTCATCAAAAGGTGTGTTTCACAAAAATAAATCAGCAAGAAAATCATCTAGACTTGATCTTTTTGTTGCTAAACACAGAGAAACTGCTCAAGTATAATTTTGTTTTAAGTCCACTTTGCTAAATAAAAATATCAAAAAACACTTAAATTAGATGTTTTTTTACAAATTAAAATGAAAATGCAACAAACAGTAATAACGTTATGGTTGCATTTTTTATTTACAAATTATTATAAGGAAGATCTTATTTTAAATATTTAGAAAAACCTAAAGTTTATTTTTCAACCTTTTTACAAAAAAGTAAAATGTGTTATATAATAAAACACAAATATTGAATTCAATAAAAGAGGTGGTTATGAAATCTAAAATTACTAAATCTAGCTTACTTGTGTCTTCTTTTGCAACAGTTTTTGGTGTTGCAATTGCTTGTGGAACTACCCCTGAAATTAAAACACCAGCTAAACAAAATGAAAATGCAAAACCACTACCTAAGAAACCGAATTCAGATAACCAAAATAATTTATCTTCAGAGAACAAGGAAGAGCAAAATAATTCAACCTCAAGAAGAGATAATGAACAAATCCAAACAAAGAGAGAAGACAAAACAGAAGTAGAAAATCAAAAATCAGAAAAGGATATAAAAAATACATCAAATTCTGCTAAAGGAACAGATGAATCCTCCAAAGTTGATAGTAATAATGATTCAGATTCTCTAAAAAATGCTACAAGTGCTGCCGAAAATAATGCCAGCCAAATTAATAACACATCTTCCTTACAAAATAATACAAATTCTAAAACATCTAAAAAAACTCCACTAACTTTATTTGAACAACAGCAACAAGACAGTATTGAAAAAATTAGCAAACTTAGTACAATTTCTTCTAGTTTTAAACACTTTTTTGTAGAAAAAGTAAGTGAACAAAAAAGTGCTCAAGATCTTAAAAAACTAGAAGAAAAATTTAACAAAATTTCAAATTTATCAGCAAAATTAATGGAAATAATTGAATCAGCAAACTTTGTAAAAACAACTTCGAAATATACTTCTACCACAAATAATGTTGATAAATTATTAGATATAACACTTTTAAAAGCACAATCATTTTTTCATAATAACCAACTAGCTTTTTCTGATAATATAGGTGATTTAGAAATACAAATTAATGGTATACAAAATGAAATAATAAGACTTCAAAATGAATTGAATGGCAACACACCAGAAGAAAATATTAAAAATATTGAGCAAGCAATTAAGGATGTAAATCCCTCTTTTGATGATCAAAAAATAAGTACTTATGAACTACAGGACAAATTAAATCCTGCAGCTTTTGATGTTGAGACCGCAAAATTATTAACTAAAATTGAAAAAGAAGGCTACACTTTTGAGATAAAAGATACTAATATTAGTAAATTAGACAATAACAAATTAGAAATCACATATCAAGTCAAAGATAAAAATAATCATCGAGCTCGTGTTACAAAAACTCTTGATTTTCACAACAAAGGCAAGTTTAATATAGAAAGCAAAATTAAAGAATTAAACAAAAAATTTAACTCACTTGATGATTTATATGAATTTGATAAAATTAAATTATCACAAATTCAAGAAACCTATGTTGATAATTTACAAGATTTTATCAAAGAAAATTTTAGATCTAAAGGTAATAGAATTGATCAAATTTTTAAACATAATTTAGGCCAAATAAGCTATAAAAATAAACACTTTAGTGCACAAGTACATTTTTTAATGTTCAACAAAGTTGTTAAAACTTTAGAGCTAAAATCTAATGTCGAGGTTGAACTTCGCACAAAAGATTTAATAGGAAGTGAAAAGGATCAAGCTGATCTAGAACTTTTAATTTCTAGTTACCTTACAAATAAAGATTGATCTTACCATAGTCTAGATGCTAGCCAACCAATTTTAAAAGATCTACAACCTATCAAGCAAGATGTTGATCATCATGGAATTCCTTCAATGTTAGCACTACAAAAATTGAATGAAATCTATAAGTGGCCACAAATTGGTAAGTACTCACTTTTTGTTAAAGAAGTACCAGAAAATTCAAATATTTATGATTCTAATCGTGGTGGAACAGCAAAATTAATTTTTGGAATCAAAAAAAATAATGAAGAACTACCTTTTCAAGATTGAAATTTAAATATAACTGAAAGTAATTATAAAACTAAATATGCTAAAAATATGTGATATTTTCGACCACTTCGTGCTAATGATATTGAATTACCTTCTAATTGAGTAAGTAGTAATTTTGATAATAGTCATAAAAAATTAATTGATGAAATTAACGCTTCTAATTTCGATTTAAGAAAAACTCCAGGTGCTAAAGTGAATGGAAAAGAAACACTTTTTAGTGTTTTGAACCCTCAACAATTAGTTAACCAATTTGGAAAAAAAGATGCTGGTAGTGCCCTACAATATTTGTTAAAACTTAAAAATAATCATAATAACAACATTCAAAACGATTCATCAGAGTTTAAAAGAACATTAGATGAATCAAAGAACGCTATTGGAGTGGATGAATTTGATAAACAAAGCATTCAAGCTAAAATTGATAATTCAGCAAATGTTTTCGTAGTAAATACAGATAGCATAATTCCTAGTGGAGTAACAATTAATCCAAATAATATTTCTGATATTATTAATAACTATTTTATTGTCTACTATGATGTAAAATCAGAAAGAGCAGGCGAGTTAAAATTCAAAATTGGCTTTATTAATAAAAGTGATCCTAGCAAAGTTTATTCAAAATCAGAAGAAATTACACTTGTGAATTTATCAAATGATTTTCAAAATAATATATATCCTGAATTGCTTATGAACAAAGTGAGTCTACAAGATTTTCAATATAATGATCAACAATTAACTTGAAATAAACAAACTTTGACACTAAATAACTATTCAATTGATACTAAAGATATTACAATTCATGAAGAAGTTCAGCATAACAACAATACTTATATTAATTTAAAATATACTTACCCTAACCAAAAAAAAGAAACAGAAAAAATAGTTGTTGGTAATAATTGATACAAAGTTGCTGGTTCAAATTCTGTTTCACTTGATGATATTAAAAATTCAAGCTTCAAATGAAGACATTCAGGTCTCAATACTTTAATAGTAGAAAATAATCAAGTTATTCGAAATCGGCAAATTGAATTTAACGCTAAAGATGCAATTTGATCACAAGATGGAAAAGGTGCATCCTGAATTTTAAAAGAAAAGTACCTTGAAAAAATGTTAGAAAAAGCTCAAGATGTAAAACTAGATTTAACAATTTATGGAAATGTCTTAATTCAAGATGATAATCGCTATAATAGATTCACTAAACCAGGAAATCCTACAATTCATGGCAGTGAAGCTAACTATAAGTTTCCTTCATTTACTGTAAACTATTCAGAACTAAAATGAAAATCAGAACAAAATATTGAACTTGAACTACCACAAAGATATAATAATACTAAGAATGGCTCTACACCACTTCCCAAATTAACATTATTATTAAATGTTACAAAAAAACTAGATGGATTGCACTTTAAATTAAGTTTGAAAGGTGAAGAATATAGCATTATTGTTGGTAATCCTGTTAATTATGTAAATACCACTCAAGGTTACAATCCTTTTACAAATAATGATAAATTTGACAAAAATAAAGCTTTTATCTTGTGAGATAGAGGTGCTAGTGTAAATGTTATTTATGAGAATTATGAACAACATGAAGAGCATACTAGACTAACTAATTTATTCGATTATAAACATATTTCTTATACTCAAGAAAATGCACCAATTCCTTTTTATACCGATCCTAGTGTTCGAAAAAATGTTTATTTTCCAAACCAAAACGTTCCGTATGAAATTCATAATGGTTATTTACAAAACAATGATTATATAAATTATTCCACTATTAAATCAAATCCTCAATTTGAAAATAATTTCCAACGTGCACTTGCTTTTAGTTTTGGTTCTGCAACGATGATTGGAAAGGTAAATAATAATGAAAATGATTGAAAATTCTATTTTATAACTAATAATCACGTAGAAAATGTTTCAAATTTTGACAAACTTAATGATTCCAAAACTGGCTTGCCAAACACTTATCAAAGATATAGTTACATTGTAAAACCTTCGCTTAATTTTGAAAATAATGTCGATGCTGGATTTAGTTATTGAGGTGGTCTATTAAAGGGTCCAAATTCTTCAAATAACACAAAACCTAAACCAATACAAGGCCAAAAACAAGAAGAAGATCCAAATTCTGGATTTCTACTTTCACAAATTTGATCTGGATCAGATCAACAAAGTCGGGATGGAAAGGAACATAAAGGCCACAATATTGATGCCACTATTTTTGTGGTCGATGTTAAGCCACTTTATGATGAAGCGCTTGCACAAGGAAAATATGAGTATGCCAACTGATTAAAATCATGACTAACACTTGAAAATATGAAATTTAATTTCAATGGTATGGATTATAATATAAACCACCAGTCATTAATTTATGACTTTTCAATTATTGGTTTTCCTTATGGAAAACAATCCGCATATGTTATTCACCGACCAGGCCTAAGCAATTATAATGTAATGTTAAGACATCAAAATGGCTATGTGCCTACATATTTTGATGCCGGAAATTCAGGAACTGGAATTTTAAGCGCTGACAATAATTACATTTCATTAATTAATTCCGGAACACCTCACAACAGTTTGCAAGCTTGAAATTATGCAACTCGCGGTTTTAACTATTTTGGTGTTAACTTCAACGGTGAACATCCATTGGATTTAAAAAATACTAAATCATTTGCTGCTCAAATTTTAAGATGGCATCTACTTGCACCAGCTAGTGCAAATTCACCATGATTCTTTAACCCATTTAAAACAAACACAAAATAAATCAAAATGTCAAAAAAGTGTATAAATTTATATACTTTTTTAAACTATTTAATATTAAAACTGCAGTTCAATCTGCAGTTTAATATTACTCGAAATGGAATTTGACAAAATTATAATATTGACTAAAATAGTTATTTGTAAAATACAATTCGTTATATCAACTCAATATTTGATTTAACAATCCCACGTTTCCCAGTTAGCACAAAAATACAAGGATTTTTAGGTCTTATATTTTTTTATAAAAAATATATTTTATTATACTTTTATACTTAAATAATGTATAATATAGATATGAAAAAATCTAAAAAAGACGCAAAAAGACAGTGAAGAACCTCGATTTCAAGAATAGTTAAAGGTGAATATTTGTCAATTGGTATACCAAAACCAGATAATAAGGGATTTAAAATACGATTTGGATATGGTTATATCAGTGAATTACAAAAATTCCACCCAGATCCAGTAACTACTATTAAGGCAATAATATCTAATTTGCCCTTATCCTTAACTAAAGAGGAAGCCAAAATCAAGTTAGATTCTATTTATAAAGGCAAAAAACCAATAAAACAAGAGGCAATTGAAAAATTCAAAGGGTATGAAATTATTGAAAAGTTATTTACTCACTTTGACATCTTTAAAGATTGTAGAGTAACAAAATCTACAACTCTTAAAGATGTAGTTTCACAGTTAATTTATCAAAGAATTAAGCGACCTCTTAGTGTGTATAGCACTTATAAATCAATGAAAAAGGAAAATTTAGAGACATTTTCCAAGAATTCATTTTATAGATCGCTCGATTATATTTCTGAGAACAAAAACACCATTTTAAGAAATATAAATCTAAAAATTAAAGACAAAATTAATAGAAACATTAATGTTTTATGATTTGACTCAACAACATCTTATTTTGAAACGTTTAAAAGGGACGGCTATAAAAAACCAGGATTTTCAAAGGATGGAAAATTCAAAGAAGATCAAATTGTAATTGGCATGGCAACTGATGAAAACGGAATACCACTGCACTACAAAGTTTATCCAGGAAATACTGCTGACTCAAAAACTTTTATCCCTTTTATGCTAGAAATTGCAAAAATTTACAATGTAAATAATGTAACAATTGTTGCTGACAAAGGAATGAGCGTCAATAGTAATATTAGATTTTTAGAGTCGATGAATTGAGGATATATTATTTCATATAGAATGAAGGCTTCTAACAATTCATTTAAAGAGTATGTTCTTGATGAAAATGAATATATAATAAATGGATCACTAAAATATAAGACAAGAGAAATTGCATCATTTTTTAATAAAAAAAGACCTAATGGTCATGTTAGAAATCAAATAGTAACATTCAGTACAAAAAGAGCATTAAAAGACAAAAATGATAGGGAAATTTTGATTGAAAATTTCACGAAAAAAATGAATAAAAATGGTTTGGTATCATATGAAAATTTAGCAGGAAGTAAAAAATATAAATTCTTCAAGCCAGTAAACAAAGGCGCTTTTTACGAACTTGATGAAGAAAAAATAATTGAAGACTCTAAATTTGATGGTTTTTATGTATATGAAACAAACAGAAGGGATTTAAGCGTTCCTGAAATCATTGAAATATACTCAAAACAATGACAAATTGAATCAAATTTTAAAACATTTAAAGGAACTTTATTGCTTAGACCTGTATATTTGTCAACCTGAAACCATATAATAGGTTATATTTGCCTTTGCTTTATATCATTAGTTTTTCTAAACTACTTGATTTATATTTTAAATAATACTTTAGGACTAGCAGGAAAAAGCAAAATAACTGAACACAAATTAATTAATGTAATTAGAGATGTAAAAGAGTTAGAAATTTATATAGATAAACAAAAAGTTCAATCTATAAAGATATACAATGATGAACTATCAGAAAGTTGAGAAATATACAAATTACTTTTAGACATCTTTATAAAAGAAAACATAGAATAAAGGAAAATTTAATCTTTATTCTATGTTTTTTGTTTTTATACTTAACTGGGAAACGTGGGAAAATAGTTATTTGTAAAATACAATTCGTTATATCAACTCAATATTTGATTTAACAATTTTAAATAATAACTTGTTTATTTAAAATTAAAAAAATCACCATTTGGCGATTTTAAAAATATTTTATTGTGGTTTTTTTGTATTTAAATTTAGGAAACACCTTGTTGGGTGTATTTTTAGTGTTTGATAAAAAATAAATAAAAAATGGCGGACCAGACAGGATTTGAACCTGCGCGGGATTATTAGTCCCCTAGCGCGTTAGCAGTGCGCCCTCTTCAGCCTCTTGAGTACTGGTCCAAGACATAAATATTATACCATATTTTTAAATAAAATAAGATATTTGTTTTTTAAATATTTTGACAACAAAAAATGATAGTAGGTAGAATAAGAATTGGAATACTATCACATTCAATTTGAGAAAACTTAAAATCTGAAGTTAAATAGTGATATTTCGACTTATTAAATATAGTTGTATTAAAACAATATAAATAATCAAATTCTTAATTTTACAACTCTTATTTTTGTAAATAAATTAATAAAAATTAATTTTTGATCAAATATTAATCAAATTATTTTTAGACCCAAATGAAATTTGACTATCTAAATTTGTAATAGTTTTTGCATAAAAAAGAAGCACAAATTTGCTGCAAATAGGTTAAAGTTAGTTCTTTACTATAGAATTTCTTAAATAGAGATTATATAAAATATCACCAGTAATTTTTTCTTTTGGAAGATCGGTAATTTCATTAGATATATGCTTGCATGTTTGTGGCGAGTTGCAACAGTTAATCACCAATTTTCCATTATTGGAATCTCATGTAAATTTATTTGTATCAAACTGACTATGTGACTTTTTATCTAAAGCTATTAAATTATGAGCTTCTGTGATTTTTTTAACAAAGTATTTTACTTGATGACTAGTAAGATTATAGTTTTCCCTATTTACTAGTTTTACTATTTTATCTTTAATTCTTTCAACTGGGAAAATATGTGCCTTGTCTAAAGGAATTTGTTTATCCAAATCAAGAATATTAATAGAATCTATCTTAATATTTTTAATTTTTATTCTTTCTTTTTTTACTAAAGAATTAATTTGATCTAATGATAAATACTCTTTAATTTCTGCTAAAACTTTCTTGCCACTTTCTATACTGAATTTATTACTAGTGAGTTTTACTAATGATTGATAAACTTTGTAAAGTTTTGAATTATTAGGAGCATCTTTAAATCTATCAAAATAATTTTTACCATCTAATAAATCAATATCCTTATAAATACCATCATATTCATAATTATTATTTTTAAAATCAGAATAATGTGTGAAAAAGAGTGCAAAATAACTCATATTTTTATCAAAATTTCCCTCATCATCTAAAATAATAGGAGCATTTTCAGGCATAAATAATTCTCCACTTGGGTTGGAACCATAGATAAATTTATATAAATTTTTAATTGTGGTTAAAAAATTTGGTTTTAATAATAGTTGATTTAAGTGTACAATTTCATCATTATCTAAGATTTGCAAATCATCTTGACTATAAATTTTAGATCTATCTTTTCTATCTTTTTGAACAACTTTTTGCTCGAGACTATTAAAAAACTCTTCCCTTTTTTTATAATAGCAACAACTTGTTCTATTAATATGGTATTGTTCATGGTCTTCTCTATGTTTTTTAGTTACTAATTTAGACATGACACAACTATTAATTTGAATATAAAAATGATGAATTACTAAACTTTCAATATCATAAACAAAAAATATTTTCCCTTTAAATTGTGGTTTATCTTTGTTTACTGAAAAGTGTTTGCTTTTAATTTTTAATTTACTCCATCTCAAAGTTGCACTCATCTATTACTCCTTTTCTAAAAGCAAAACAATTTTTTCAAATAGTGCTTTTAGAACTTCGATAGATATTGAATTACCAGCTAAAAATATTATAGATTTTGGTTGAACTAAATTTGTTTTATAAATTTTATGAGCATCACGCTCTGTAAAACCCATATATTTAAAGGACTCATAAAAATTTATTTCTCTTATGTAGTTTTCTTGAATCCAAAATTTAAGTCTAGAATTAGCCCCTGAGGCTGTAAGTGTAGGTCCGAAAAAGTCAGGATAATAAATATAGTTTTCAGAATTAAATTTAGTAAAATTAATAATTTCCCTTTTTTTAATACTTGAGTTTGTTATTCTAGGGCTTGTTAGTTGATATTTAAAAATTTTGCTAGCTAGATTTTCTTCATTTGGTAGATGAGTAAGATCTAAAATCTTCTTTAAATTATTATTATGTTTTATTGTTGCTGGTCATTCAAATTTTTTATTAGTCAACCAAGAAACCATGAAAACTCTTTGCCTATTTTGAGACGATCCAAAATCAGCAGAGTTTAAAATTTTTCATTTACTATTGTAGCCTAAAGTTTTTAAAAAATTAATTCAATTATTAAATTCACCACGAAATTTTTGACTAGCTAAATTTTTTACATTTTCCATCAACAAAACTTTAGGTAAATTATCTAAATTATTTTCTAAAATTCTTTTAATTTGCCAAAGTAGTCCACTTCTTGTTGAAGGATTAAGGCCTTTTTGTAATCCTTGTGTCGATAAATCTTGGCAAGGGAAAGAATAAGTAAAAATATCTATATTTTTAGGTATTTGATTAACTTGATTAATATCTGAGTATCAAGGATAATGATTATTTTTATTATTCTTAGAGAGAGAGAGAGAGAGAGAGAGCAGGGTTATTGAGCATTTTTAAAAAATAAGGATAAATTTTACGCAATTTATCTTCCTTCATTTTTTGAAAATAATTTTTAGACACTAAATTTTTGCTGTCTATTGAAACCCTTAATGAAGAAAGTTGATCAATAATTACTTCTATTGGTGTTTTTGTATCTGGTGGTAAGACTTCATAATTAATAATTTGATAAGAAATAATAGCATGAATATATCACTCAATAATTCCTAATGATTCAACCTCAAAATTTAGATTTTTTCCTACCAGTTTGAGTGCACGCAATTGCGATCCTAGACCAGCAAAAGCTTCAAAAATAGTTATTTTTTTCATAAATAACCTTTCTTCAAAAATTACTTTATATTATAACGCGTAATAAAAACTTAAAGCAAATTCAAAGACTATAGAAATTGTAAATTTTACAAAAAGTGTATAAATTTATAGCAAATTTTTTAAAAAACCAGGCAAAAAACCTGGTTTTAAAATAATATTTTCTTTATTGTAAAAATTCTATTACATCATCTTTTGTTAAATTAGCTTTATTTAATAATTTATTAACATTATCAATATCAAAGAAAGCAAGTCCGATTTTTTCAATATATTCCATTTGATCTTTATTATTAAGTGCTAGTCCGATAACAAATCTAATAGGTTGATTGTCTCATATTAAATCATCTTTTAAATGGATAAAAATAATGGAATTTTCAAGAATATATTTTTGACCTTGGAAATCACCATGAACTAACGCTAAGTAATTTCCAATAGCAACTGAAGAATCCAAATCTCTTTTTATCATTGACTCTTTATATTCAATAGTAGTTGCTCTATTAGTTACAAAAATAATGCTAAGAAAATCAAATACTGAATCTTTATTTTCAAATGATTGGTTAATAAAAATATTTTCCTTCTTAAGTATCATTTTTTCCTTCTTTTTTGTACATAATTAACACTTTGTGAATTTCATATTCTTCTAAATTAGTATGTTTTTTTAGAAATTCATAAGCATCATTATCTAGTTCTCTTTGCATATTAAAAGATTGCTGATCTTGAGAAAAATTAAAGCCTAAAATATTTGCAAAACATTGATAAATTATATCTAATTTATTACTATCTAAATGAAGTTTTTTAGCTTCTTGTAATAAAATATCAAAACGCTCATTTTTGCCAATTTTAGTAATAGGATTTCTTGCTACTCTTGTTATTTCATCTTTTAACTCTTTATTTTTAAACCTAGAAATATTTGTTTGAAAATAGGACTCAAGGTCAACATTTTGATTTTGAGAGTGCTTTAAAACTATTGAAAATAAGACTTTTTTTAAACCATCAATAAAGTGCAAAATAGTCGAATCTTGAAGCGTTTCATGTATAAATTTATAGCCTTTTCTAAATCCAAGATAGGCCAAAGTTGAATGTAAAACATTTACAAGTAAAAATTTACGAATAGCAAAATATTGTAAATTTTTGCTATATATAACAAAATCTAATTTGTGTTGTTGATCAAGATCATTTAATACAATTTCGTAATGATTTTCAACAATAACATCTAAACTAGATTTGTTAATGTTGGGAATAATCTGATCAACTGTGACATCAACAAATGTTCAAAAATTGTTTGTTTTCAACATTTTTGCAAACAAACTACTAATTTGAAAACCATTTTCAAAACAAATTATTTGTTTCAAGTGAGTTTCTACTTCTGATAATTTATTAAAAATTGGTTGTAGTTTAGCAAGGTTATTAACACCTATTGATGTTGAAACAAAATCAGCAGATTTGAGGTGTTCAATTAGGTTTTCATCATTAACATGGAGTGCATGAAAATTGGAGATATGAAACTCTTGATTGCTTGTAATCTCTATAATTTTATAGGTTTTTTGTTGATTTAAATTATTAACCAAGTCAGGATTGACATCAACAAAAATCATCTCAATATTATTTTGTTGATAAATGCGGGCAATAAGACCACGTCCTATATTTCCAGCACCAAAATGGACTGCTTTCATTATTGATTTGCTTTCATTTCAGCAATTATTTTCTCATAAGCTTGCTTATTTAAAAATTGATCTAAAGTAATAATTTTAGCACTAGGGTTTTTCTCATAAACTCTTTGTTGTAAACTTTCAATGGTAATAATAACTTGTTCATCACCACTTAAGTTAGAAATTGATGAATTAGTTACCTCAACACTATTAAATTGTGCTTCCTTGAGCATTTTCTTAAAAATAGAAGCAGCCATGACTGATGAGCCCATACCCGCATCACAAGCAAAGACAATGTGATCATAATTTATTATTTTGCCTTTATTTTTATAGCTTTTTTCATCCTTGATGATTTCTTGAGCTTGTTCTAGAGAAATACTTTCTTGTTTTCTTTTGAGAAGTTTTTCTAGAAAATTAATTCCTAATGCGGCTAAAAAACTAACGATGGCAGAACCAAAAATTCCTATAGTTAAACCAATGATAGAAGTTGTAGTTTTTTCAACTTGAATATACTGAGCAATTATGGATCCTGGTGAGACTGGAGCAACAGCACCGACACCAAACAACTGAAACATAGCATTACCAAAAGCTCCACCGAGAATCAAGGCAATAATTAAAATTGGTCTTAGAAGTGCAAAAGGGAAATAAACCTCATGAATTCCACCAAAAAAGTGAATCGGAATTGAAGATCCTGCTTGGCTTTTGACACTCTTATCTTTCCCAAAAATCAAGTAAAATACTAACAATCCCAAACCAGGTCCAGGATTGGACTCAAGTAAAAATAAAATCGATTTACCATGCTCGGTTACTTCGATAGAACCTAGTGTTGTAAAGACACCGTGATTAATTGCATTATTTAAAAATAAAATTTTTGCTGGCTCAACAATGAGTGCTACCAAAGGATAGGCTTTTCATTCTCCTATTTGACTGGTGATGATACCTAATGCTTTAATTAGATAACCAACTCCATAAATTGAAATATAATAAATTGGAAATAAAAGGATAAAACCTAAAATTCCTAGATAGAAATTGTTAATCAGCATTTGGTAACCAGAAGGAATTTTGTTAATCCAAAATTTTTCACTATGCTTTAAAATTCAAGCAGAAAGTGGGCCAAAAATCATTACTGATAATAACATTGGTGCGCTTCCACCTGTGATTTGGGCAAAGATACTAGATTGACCAGCAGAAATGGCGGCAATTGCGGCAATACCAGCAATTGCACCCCCGCGATATTGGTAAATTTTAAAACCACCTAAAAAGCAAATAAGAACAGGAATTATGTAAATAATTCCAACTCCCACCATTGTTGCTAATTGTTCATTAGGTATTCAACCTGTGGGAATAAAAAAGGAAGTAAGAAGACCTCATGCAATAAAAATACCAATAATTGGCATAATCATTGAGGAGAGTCCACCACCAAAAGTTTGAATACGAATTTTAATTTTTTTTAATATATTTTCCATAAACTCTCTTTATAATTAAAGTATATGTATCATAACTTAATTAATATGCTAACAAGATATTCACAGCAAAATCACAATATTATTGATAAAAAAATTGCTCAATTTTTGCTTGATAATTTAGATAAAATTAATCATCTCAATTTAAATATTATTGCCAATAATGTCAATTGTTCAAAATCAAATATTACTAAATTTGCTAAAAAACTCAACTTTAGAGGAATTAAGGATTTGCTTCCAACTCTTGATAAGAATTATTCTTATTTAAGGATGAAAAAAGTAAGACTGAGCAATAATTTCGAAGAAAATGATGCACTTGTCTGGTACCACAATCTTATCCAACTAAACATTGAGCAGCTCTATCTCTTAAATAAAAATGCTGTTTATCAGTTGACTAAATTAATCCTTAGAAAAAAGCACATCATTTTATTTGGTAAAGGATCAAATTTAGATGTAATTAATGTGTTTGCTAATTATCTCTCAAAAATGCAATTTCATGTAGATTATCACTATGATTTTGAAGTCCAACAAAAATGAATTACAAAAAACATGGAAAACAGTGTATGTATATTTTTTAGTTTTTCTGGACTTCACAATGATATTGATGATTTGGTAAATCAAGTTTATAATAAAAAGTGTGATTTAGTAGCTTTTACTTCGAATTATGAATCTTATTTATATAAAAAAGCACATATTAGTCTATTGACTACACAAAATGAAGATGTTTTAGATAATCACACATCAGCAAGAATTGCATTTTTATATCTTATTATGCAAGTAATTAATTTATTAAACATTAGTGTGCAATAGCACACTATTTTTAATTTTAGTTTATTAATAATAAGAAAAATAAATATAAAAAATTTTTTACAAAATAGAAAAAATTTAATGGGTTTTATTATGAAAAGTCTATAAATTTATAGCTTTTTTAGCCTTTTTTAAATAAAAATGCATAATTATATGCATTAAAAAATAAAAATTTGCTATACTGTTATTTTATAGTAAAGGTCTAGCAAATAATATGTCAAAATGAAATACAGTTGTTAAACACTTTAATGCAAATCTAGAATCAAGTGAAAGTGAAATTCAAAAATTATGAGTTGATATTTTTACTGAAATTTTTGGTTATGGTAAGTTACAAGGAAATATTAGAACTAATTTGGCAATATCAATTGGTTCGGGAAGAAATATTAAACCTGATATTGTTCTTAGACGCGAAGGTAAAAATGTTTGTTTAATAGAGTTAAAACAGGAAACAATTAAATTAAGTCCAAAAATTGAAAATCAATTATTTAGTTATCTCAAACAAACTAAAATTAAAATTGGCTTAATTATTAGTGATAAAATTTATCTGTATTCATATCAATATGACAAAAATGACTCTGAACAATTAAGGTTTGAAATTCCCTTTGTTGACAACAATATTGATGGTGAATTTTTAATAAATTTATTATCATATAAATCCTTCGATGATAAAGCAATAACTCAATTTATAGAAGAAAAAATTAATCATATTAGCAAGGTCAAAGATATAATAAGTGTTTTATCTAAAAATTTTGTGCTTAATGTTTTAAAAGATTATTTTAATAATCAGTATAACCATTTAGAAATTGAAGATGCACTAAATTCTATAGAAATTCAAATTAATGCTAAACATAACATTTTAAATAAAATTCAACAGATAAAACAATTAGAAGCAAAATCTGAAGTGCCAAAACAAGATTTATTTTTTGAAAAAGTGAACAAAAAAGAAGACATTTTTACCAAAATAGATTTAGATATTTTGAAAGAAAATGGTCGAAAAAAAGCAATTTACATAAGAAAATTTTTAAAAGAACATCAATATGTAGATGATAGTTTTATCATTAATTTTGCCACAGTGAATAAAAACAAGAAAAAATATTGACTTGAGCCAAAACAAGAAGTTTTAAAATCAAATTGGTTATTTATTTTAGATGACAATGTTGAGTCCAGACTTTATATTTTTAAAATTTTAGACAACGATATTGCCAATGAAAAGTTTTACTTAAGACACAAAGGTAAACTAACATTTTTAGAGCTTACAATTATGCACAAAGATTCCAAATTTTTGTGTTATCCTGGAAAATTGGATTTTACAAAATGATTAGTGAAAACTATTGATTATAAATAAATTAGTGTTTATTTTTGAACACTTTTTTGTTTTTACTTATTAATTTATTTTTAAATTTTTATCTTGAATTTATACCAAAAAGATTCAAAAATTACGATCTGCTTACTATTTAGTTTAAAAATTTAATAACAAGATAGAAATTAGTGATTGGAAAAAATAAATAATTATCTTTTTAATCTTCAAATTTTAACTTATAATTTATTACAATTTCAACGTTATTTAAGGAAAGGAAAATATGAATTTAACCCAAATCAAACAACTCAAATGAATTTCTGTTGTACAATTAATTTTATTGTTTTCGCCTATAATCACAATATTGATTGTGACCGTACAAATTACTGGTAGTACTTTAGACAAAATAGCAAGTGATGGTGATCCGAGCACAGCACTTCAATCATTAATATTTGGTGCTGTTAGTTACAAAGTAATTTCCATTATTATTATAATTTTGCAAATAATTTTATCTGGGTTGTCAGTATTCTTAATATTTAAAAAGTACAAAACTTCACTAAAAGACTTAGCAATTTTACAAATTATCCTCATAATTCTCAACATAATTGCTCTTATCTTCCAAATATCAGGTTTTATAAATTTCAGCACTCTTTTTTATAGTGGATTGCTGAACCTCGTGATATTTGTTTATAGTATCGTAGTTTTCTCTATCTCAATTTCAAGAACTAAAAAAATGACTAGATTTAACAATTTTTAAAAGATAATAAATTATGTTGTAAAAACAAAAAAATCCATAATTACGTATAATTATGGATTTTTTTGTTTTTTTATTATTTATCTAAAACTTTGATGCCAGAAAGAAAAATTTGTACTTCTTGCTTATCAGAATGAACAACACCTTCTTGAATTTCATAGCGAATTTGGTTATTATTTTTACTACCTAAATATAAAATTGAAGGTACTAAGTTAGCAATTAGTGGCGTAGCGCCATGCATGATTCCACGATATCCAACTTGGGTTTTTAAAGTAACAATGTCAGTATCTTGTTCAAGAAAAATGCCATTTTTATCAAAAATCTTAACCTTAATTTTCTTCATTTCATCCCATGCTTTTGGCTTTGTCGAGAGCTTCAGAAATATCACCTACATATAAAAAAGCTTCTTCTGGCACTTGATCATATCTACCTGATAAAAGTTGTGCAAAAGATTCAATTGTGCTTTCTAAATTAATAAAGCGACCTTGAATTCCTGAAAATTTTTCAGCAACAAAAAATGGTTGTGATAAAAAGTTTCGAATTCTTCTTGCTCTTGCAACAATTTTTTTGTCTTCTTCAGCTAACTCATCAACTCCCAAAATTGAGAT